>JAHXHF010000290.1 GCA_025656895.1 gamma proteobacterium symbiont of Bathyaustriella thionipta | reverse complement strand
GAACCGCATCACCTTCCTTAACGGCTAAAGCGGACACTACGCCGCTTGCAGTAGAACGAATTTCGGTTTCCATTTTCATGGCTTCCATCACTATCAGTACATCACCCTCACGGACTGCATCACCTACATTGACCCTGATTTTGAAGATATTGCCGGCTAAAGGGGAAGGAATTACAGAAGCAGTCCCGCTGCTCTGCGCCGGCGGGGTTGCATCACTGGGTACTGTGGCCTGCGTGGACAGTGGCTGAATCCCCGTCACCTCACCGGCCGGAGAAACCGTGACATGATATTGCTTGCCGTCTACGCCGATATTATAGGCTGATGGTTGCGCCTGATTGCCGGACTGCGCAGAAGCAGCCTGGCTGACATCCGCTTCCGAGGGTGCTGGCTCAAAGGCTTGCGGATTATCACGGTTTTTGAGAAATTTCAGGCCAACCTGGGGATACTGGGCATAAATCAGTACATCATCCAACAGCGCATCGGCCAGACTGATATTCTGTTCTTTAGCCAGTTGCTGCAGCTCATCCTGCAAATTTTGCAATTCGGGCTGCAGCAAATCGGCGGGGCGACAGCTGATGGGCTGATCATCCTTCAGTACCTGCCGCTGTAGCTCCTTATTCACATCCGCCGGTGTTGCCCCGTATTCACCACGCAGCACGCCTTCTGTTTCTTTGGTGATGGATTGATATCTTTCACCGGTAAGTACATTGAGTACGGCTTGAGTACCCACAATCTGCGAGGTGGGTGTGACCAGCGGAATATAGCCCAGATCCTTACGTACTCTCGGAATTTCCAGCAGCACCTCATCCAGGCGATCTTCCGCATTCTGCTCACGTAACTGGCCTTCCATATTGGTCAGCATACCGCCCGGCACCTGCGCCACCAGAATGCGCGAATCCGTGCCTTTCAACGAGCCTTCAAAAGCTGCATATTTTTTACGGACCTGACGAAAATAAGCGGCTATCTCTTCCAGCAATTTAATATCCAGGCCGGTATCGCAGGCCGTATCGGAAAAGATAGCCACCAGTGATTCGGTAGAGGAATGACCATAGGTCATACTCATGGATGAGATAGCCGAATCAACAATATCCAGCCCCGCTTCTACTGCCTTCAGGGCAGTTGCGGTACTCATGCCGGTAGTAGCATGACTTTGCATGGCCAGGGGAATATCCAGTGCCTGCTTCAATCCACCGACCAGTTCTTCGGCTACATAAGGTTTCAGCAGACCGGCCATATCCTTGATACAGATGGAATGACAACCCATATCCTCTAATTGCCGGCCCATCTCAATGTAGCCGGCTATAGTATGTACCGGACTGACGGTATAACAAATCGTACCCTGGGCATGTTTGCCGCATTCCAATGTGGCTTTAACCGCCGTCTGCAGGTTACGCAGATCATTCATCGCATCAAAAATACGGAATACATCAATACCATTCTCAGCCGCTCTTTCCACAAAAGCCGCCACAACATCATCCGCATAATGGCGGTAGCCCAGTAAATTTTGTCCACGCAACAGCATTTGTTGCGGCGTATTCGGCATGGCCGCCTTCAGGGTGCGTAAACGCTCCCAGGGGTCTTCACCCAGATAGCGAATACAGGCATCGAAAGTGGCTCCACCCCAGGATTCAAGGGACCAGAATCCCACCTGGTCCAGCTTGGCGGCAATCGGCAACATATCTTCGATGCGCATGCGGGTGGCAAACAGGGATTGATGTGCATCACGCAGTACAACCTCGGTTATCGCCAAAGGTTTTGATTCACTCATAAAGTCAGATTTCCCACTGCAGGCCTGGACAGTTTTTAGAAATTTATGGTTGCGCGCGGTGCTGCCCGATGGCGGCAGAGATTACGGCTATCAGTTTATGTTCACTGGCGCTGTTAGCACCAGAGGCGAAGGTAGCGGCATCGACAGGCTCAGCGGCAAAATACCCGCCAATGGCCCGTACCAGAACCAGGACACCGACCAGCAACAGTAAAAAGGAAAACACAATACCCATTCCTATTGCCATCAACTGTACACCTTGCAGCAATAAATCCGAGACCGGCATAACTCCCCTCTCCCTTATAATGACCAGACCGCCAATACCGTCTATCCAGCGCAGCCCGCATTTCTATGGCAAAGAGCCGCAAATGTCAAGTATCCCCAATGACTCGAAATACGCTAAGCTATTGTTTTATAATATAATCCATTAAAATCATTATGAATATTTTTCACCTGACTCGGCTAATTTCAAGAGACTTGACCTGACATGAAAACACTGATACTGGCTTCCACATCACCCTTTCGAAAGGCATTACTGGATAAACTCGGACTGACTTTCGAGTGTATTTCACCGCACACCGATGAAACTCCTCTGGCGGACGAATCGGCCAGCGCACTGGTTCAGCGACTGGCAATCAGCAAAGCGAAATCAATCGCCGAACAACATGCAAACAGTCTTATTATTGGCTCGGATCAGGTGGCCGTGAACCCCGATGGAGAAATTCTTGGTAAACCGGGCAACCTGCAACGTGCCAGCCGGCAATTACAATCACTTGCAGGCAAGCGGGTCAGTTTTTATACCGGCCTGTGCTTACTGGATACGAGCGATGGTCATACACAAAGCTGCGTGGAACCTTTCCATGTCTATTTTCGCAGCCTGTCAGACCTGCAGATAAAGCGCTATTTACAACGAGAGCAGCCTTTCAACTGTGCCGGCAGTTTCAAGTCTGAAGCTCTGGGTATTGCATTATTCGAAAAAATGCAGGGTGATGACCCCAACAGCCTGATCGGCTTACCTTTGATTAAACTGATTGATATGTTGCAACAGCGAGGGGTTGATGTTATTTGATCAGACAACCCCTGATTACACTGCCAGGCGCCGAGTTACTTTCTGGATGGAAATAATGTCACGCTGCCAAACAGACCAAGAATCGCGCCTACAGCCAGACTGATAACAGATTTCTTGAAGGTTTCTGTTTTTACCAGGAAATCAAAGTCAGGCAAGCCATTCTCAATAATCATTTGTGAAAACTCTACCTCTAAAGCATCAAACCAGAAATAACGAGCCAACAAGATGCCTGCGATGGCTCCCACTATCATGCCTAACAATATTTTCATTGAATTTCTCTCATGTTTATTAACCCGCCGAAAGTTTGACCATGACCCTGAATTTTTGCCAGGATATTTTTTTTCAGATCGTTCGCAAAACCTGATTCATTGTTATTCAATGGCCAGGCTGGTGTAGCGGGAGGATAGTTTGTACTTTTGATATACCTGTTAACGGCGCGATTCTATCATTATTTTAGCGTTCTGGTGAAATGTCCGGGTTAACGGCGTTTGCCTGATTTGGCATGCTTCATCAGCCGTTGGCGCTTTTTTATCTGGCGCTCATTCAGTTTGTTTTTCTGGCCGGCGTACGGGTTGTCACTACCTTTGAATTCCAGCCTGACCGGCGTACCCTGCAGATTCAACAAGCTGCGGAAACGCTTTGCCAAATAACGCTGATAGTGTGCAGGTACGCGTTGCACCTGATTACCATGAATCACGATAATCGGCGGATTGCGCCCACCCTGATGCGCATAGCGTAATTTTATACGTCGTCCATGTACCAGCGGTGGCTGGTGTTCCATAATCATGTCTTCCAACAGACGGGTTAGTTGCGGTGTTGACAAGTCCCGCATGGCACTGTTGTAGCCACGGTGTATGGAAGGAAATAAATCACCCACAGCGGTACCATGCAGTGCGGAAACAAAATGCCAGTTGGCAAAATCCAGAAAACCCAGGCGACGCTCGGCTTCGTAGCGAAAGCGTTCTTTCGTGTCAACATCCAGGCCATCCCATTTATTGACGACCACCACCACCGCGCGACCACTTTCCAGCACATGCCCCGCCAGGGTTGCGTCCTGCTCGGCAATGCCCTGCTGCGCATCCAGCACCATCAGCACCACATTAGAGGCATCTATTGCCTGCAAGGTTTTGATAACACTAAATTTTTCAACAACATCACTGACTTTTGAACGGCGCCGTACTCCGGCTGTATCAATCAGGGTATAGGCTTGTCCCTGGCGTTCAAAGGGCACAGGCACCGCGTCACGAGTGGTACCGGGCATGTCGTAGGCCAGCACCCGCTCTTCACCACAAATACGATTAACCAGCGTTGACTTACCTACATTGGGACGCCCCACTACAGCTATGCGTATGCCATCATCCCTGGCATTTTCTTCCACATCGGACACCGAGCGCGGAAAGCCGGACAAGACATCATTAATCAGGGATTCCACATGATCACCCTGTGAGGCGGATATGGCTTTCGGCTGTCCCAACCCCAGAGAGAAAAAATCGGCATTGGCGCGTGCTTCGGACTGACGTTCTGCTTTGTTGACTACCGCCGTGACGGGTTTGCCGGTACGCCGTAATGAGTCTGCAATCGTACTGTCAACCGGTGTACTGCCGTGCTGGAAATCCAGCATAAACAAAACATGATCGGCCTCCTCGATGGCAAGCCGGGCTTGTTGCTCCATCAGACGATCCACGCCTTCCTTATCACCACTCAATCCGCCGGTATCAACAATGACATAAGAACGCTGACCAACCCGACCAATGCCATACTGTCGATCACGCGTCAGCCCGGGCTGATCGGCCACCAATGCATCACGACTGCGGGTCAGGCGGTTAAACAGGGTTGACTTGCCGACATTGGGTCGCCCGACCAGGGCGATAACAGGAATCATGGCTGCCCTGTTATTCTTCAGGCTCGGCAGGCAGTTTCAGGCGCAGAGCCGCCAAATCACCACTGTTGCCGTATACATACAGGATATCTCCATTCACGGCCATAACACCGCTAATGCCATCACTGTCCACTTCTTCTCGTGCCACAATGCGGCCACTGTCCTGATCCAGCCAGTGTACATAGCCTTCGAAATCGGCTACCACCAGATATTCTCCCACAATGACGGGTTGCGCCAGTTTGCGATGATAAAGTTCGTTCTGTTTCCAGATAGAGGCACCATTGGCCGGATCCAGCCCCCAGACATTGCTGTCGGAATCAATCGCAAAAATACGTCGCCAGTCAGCCGCCAGTCCAGCTGAAGAAGAAAATTCCCGACGCCACAAAACCACACCGACACCTTCTGAAATAGCCGCCATTTGACCCTGAAAGGAAACCGCATAGATTACGTCATCAACCGATATGGGCTGACTGTCAATATCGACAATACGTTCCAGGTCAGAACGTCCGCTGGCTATAGCTACCGTGACCTCCCAGCGGGGATTGCCCGTTTGCAAATCCAGCGCGGCCAGTTTGCCATTGGAAAGGCCGATGATAACCTGATCACCGGAAATAACAGGTGACGCGCTTCCGCGCAATGATAATGCCGGGATTTTTCGTGTATAGGTCCACAGTTGCTCGCCGCTCTGCTCACTCAAACCGGTTACACGCCCATCCACTGAACGTACCACAACAACGCCGTAACCCACAGCCGGAACTGACAATACCTCGCTGCTTACATGGGTGCGCCATTGTTCCTCACCGGTATCCAGATCAAGCGCGATCACTTCGCCATCAAGCGTGCCCACAACCGCCAGAGATTCTCCCAGACCCGGGCCTCCGGAAATAGGCAGATCCAGCTCAACTTCCCAGATATGATCACCATTATCCGGATCGAAAGCGACCACATCACCTTCATGTTCCGCTACTACCAGAAAGCCACTGCGATAAGCCGGATAAAGACTGATACGCTGACTGTCTGTGCCTTCGCCTACGCTGTCACTCCACAATTCCTCAACTTCATAAGGGTCATCCAGATCCTGCAATTCAGCCGGTGGATCAATATTTTCAGAACCACGAAAATAATCCGTCACACCACAGCCGGCCAACAGACTGGCAAGCAGTAACAACAAGGGCAGATTACGCCACATCATGAAGCATCCACAGCAGCCGGAAGCCCGGCATCACCCAGGTCATTCAGTTTCATTTCCAGCAAATTTCGATCCTTCACGCCTTCCAGCAAGGCCTGCTGATAAGCCTGGCGAGCCAACTGGGGTTTACCACGAGCCAATTGAATATCACCCGACAACATGCTGAATTCAGCTGCAAAAGCTTGATTGCGTGAAGCGCCAATAATTTTTTCCGCCTCATCCAGCCTGCCTATGGCCAGCAAAACCCGCACCAGACGAAGCCGGGAAATACTTTTCAGAGAATCATCCGGGCTGTGCTCGATAGCCCATTGCAAACTTGATGTGGCACTTTCAAGATCGCCCAGGGTTACATTCTGACGAGCCATCGCCCAGGCCGCAAAAACCCCATAGGCTTCATTCTCATAGTCTTGCATTAACTGCCTGGCCTGATCACTGGCACGATCAATTTCATGCTGGCGCATGGATATAACCAGACTGCCAAAGCGCTGCGCGCCTTCTTCACTGCGCGTTACCTGATAAGATTGCCAGGCCTGCCAACCCAATACGCCGGCCAGCCCCAACACCAGGCCTCCGATGATGGATTTACCGTTTTCCTTCCACCATCTTTTTAACGCTTCCAGTTGTTCATCTTCGTTTTCGTATATTTCCACGGTTTAATTCCTAAAATACTCAGCTGTTTTTGATTCGTTGTAATAATTCAGTCATTGTCAGGCTTTCCTGTGCGGCCTTTTGACGCAGGTTTTTCAGTCCGAAACGAGCCTGATCCAACTCGTCATCGGCCAGAATAATGGCCCAGCGTGCACCACTTTTGTCGGCTTTCTTAAACTGGCTCTTAAAACTTCCGGCACCGCAATGCATCTGAATCACCTGATCCGGTAAAGCAGCCCGCAGGGGTTCAAGAAGCACCGCCGCCTGCTCAAGGGCACGTTGCCCCAGCACCACTACAAACACATCAATTTTTGCGTCACCACAGGACGGATTGTCTTCACGCAAAAGCTCCAGCACACGCTCCATACCCAATGCAAAGCCAACCGCAGGCGTGGCCCGACCACCTAATTGTTCCACCAGACCGTCGAAGCGTCCACCCGCACAGACGGTTGCTTGCGCACCCAGCCGTGAGGTAACCCATTCAAATACGGTGTAATTATAATAGTCCAGCCCCCGTACCAATCGGGAATTCAGGCGATAATCAATGCCCGCTTCATCCAGTGCCTGACAAATACGCTCAAAGTGCTGACGGGATTCTTCCCCCAGGCTGTCCTGTAAACGTGGGGCCTGTTCCAGCATATCCTGCATGGCCGGGTTTTTGCTGTCCAGAATACGCAGGGGATTCGTGTGTAAACGGCGCAAGCTGTCTTCATCCAGATGCTCTTTATGAGCCGACAGATAATCGAGCAATTCATCCCGGTAGCGGTGACGCTCATCAGCGCTTCCAAGACTGTTGATTTCCAGAGTCAGACCCTTGATGCCCACTTCCTGCCAGATTCGACGGCTTAGCAGAATCAATTCAATATCAATGTCCGGGCCGGGCATACCAAAAGCTTCAACACCCATCTGGTAAAACTGCCGGTAACGACCTTTTTGCGGTCGCTCATGACGGAACATGGGGCCCTGATACCACAAACGCGGTGTCTGATTATACAGCAGGCCATGCTCAATGCCGGCTCGCACGCAACTGGCTGTGCCTTCCGGTCGTAAAGTCAGGCTATCACCATTACGATCAGCAAAGCTGTACATTTCCTTTTCAACAATATCGGTTACTTCTCCGATAGAGCGCTTGAACAAAGCAGTGCTTTCAAGTAACGGCATGCGTATTTCACGGTAGCCGTAACTGCCAAGAATGCGCTCTACGCTGCGTTCAAAATACTGCCAATAGCCACTGTCCTGCGGCAGAATGTCGTGCATGCCACGAATGGCCTTAATATTCTTACTCATGAAAATAGGTCAGGTTTTATGGGTTAAGAGTAAACTCAGCCACACCGCGATGATCAATATGTTGTTGCCAACCCGTGTCAATACGGCCGTTCACTTCGATACTGACGGCTGCCGCATTGCCCAGTTTCAGCTGCCAGGGCGGTTTTCCACCTAAAGTTAATACTTCGCCTTCTTTCTGCAGGCCGGTACGGCGAAAACTTCCCGCACTATCACGTACCCGAATCCAGCTGTTTTTAGAAAAACGCAGTGCAACTGCCGTGGTTGCCGTCGAAGCAAGCGGTTCCTGCTGCGGAGCAACACTTTCTGTCCGGCTGGTTTCTACCACGGCTTCGGATATGCCGGCTTCAGAGGCCGTGGTGTTTTCGGCTTGCAACGGAGAAAAATTGTCTGCCGGGACGGCTGAAGAGCGGTTTTCCGAAGCCATTTCAGTTGGAGCCTGGCCATCATCGCCGGTCGGGGTTTCATGGCCCGAATCATCCGGCTGCAGGTTAAAACCCAATGCCTCATTTTCTATGGAGGATCCATTCGAAACATCGGTTGTCTGAGGGTTAAATTGCTGGACAATCTCGTCATACCAGAATAACAGCATTAAAGCGATAAAACCCAGTACCACAAACCAGGTCACCGCTTTGACCATACCGTGACCACTGTTAACCTGTTGCTGGACATTATAGGAATGTTTCAGGGGCCGCTTGCCATCTTCATCAGGACAGGCCGCCACAAAGGCTGCCATCATCACTTCTGTATCAAGCCCCAGATAACGTGCATAATTCCGCACATAGCCTTTGACAAAAACGGCTTGAGGTAAATGTTTGAAATCGTTGTTTTCCAGGGCCTGGATAATGGGTATGGTCAGATGCAGCTGTTCTGCAATTTTGTCCAGTGACAATCCTTGTGCCTCACGAGCCGCTTTCAACCGCCCGCCCGGACCTCCCTCGGCGACAGGCTGATTTATATGTTCATCATTTGACATGCATTTCACTCAAAACTATTGTTTCAGTAACCATCGCGTAACAAGGCCGTTTCATCCGAATCGGGGTATTTATTGCGCAATAATAAACCGCAACTGGCCTCCTCATCTTTATTCTTCAACTGCCGTTCAACCCGCACACAAGTCCACAAGGTAGCGGCTGTCGGGTTGGCTACCGCCTGATAACGTTGTAAATAACCGCGTGCTGCCAGATATTTTTCCTTATCCAGCATCAAGTTGGCCATCTGCGCCAATGCCTGCGGGTATTCCCGGTTAATTCTTAGAGCGGTTCGCAAATAGGTTTCGGCCTGTTCCTTGTCCGGTATCTGTGCCGCACAGTAACCTGCATTAGACCAGGCCACTTCAGGGTTGTCATAAAGTGGATTTTCCAGCGCTCTTTTAAATAGCTTGATGGCTTCATCATAATTCTTCTGCTTACATTGAAAGGTTCCATAAGCATTTATGATATATGAGTTTTTAGGTTCAAGACTCAAGCCTTCCTGGAAGTGTTCATGGGCTGAGTCCGCCTCCCCCAGACGTTCATAAACCAGTGCAATAACATAGTGCAGATTGGCATTATCCGGGTCTCTATCAAGACCTCGATGCAACTTTTGCAGCGCCACATCCAACTGGCCCGTGCGCATATATTCCAGGCCCAGTTTGGCATAAACATCACTTTGCCTGTTGCGGCTGGCCGCATCGCCCAAAACACCGGTCGATGATCCGGCTTCATCCTTACTGGATGAAGAACCACCGCATGCGCTTAAAAAAAAAGCCAGAAATAACGCTGCAACCAGGTATTTCAATCTCAATATCAACTTACTCGCTCCTGCAGATTTACAGTTATCTGGCGCAATGCCCTACGTGATTTGTCCTCTACCCTGCCTACCAGTTGTCCGCAGGCTGCATCAATATCACCACCCCGGGTACGCCGCATGATGGTGTTCATGCCACCATCCGATAATATCTTTTGGAAACGATCAATACGTTTCTGTGGAGAGCGTTGATAACGTGTTTCAGGAAATGGATTAAACGGAATCAGATTGATTTTTGCGGGTACCTGAGCCAGTAATTTAAGCAGTGCCCTGGCGTGCCGGTCGCTGTCATTGACCCCGTCCAGCATAACGTATTCAAAGGTGACTTTGCGCTTGTGATCATTGCGTACAAAGTCCTGACAGGCCTGTATCAGTTGTTTAATGGGATATTTCCTGTTGATGGGTACCAACTCATCGCGCAAGGCGTCATCAGGCGCGTGCAAGGATACAGCCAGACTGACATCAGCATGCTCAGCCAGGCGCTGCATGGCCGGAACAAGCCCCGCTGTACTCACAGTAACCCGGTATTTTGACAAGCCATAAGCCAACTGGTCACGCATGATATTCAGGGCAATCTGCACATTGGCAAGATTGGCCAGGGGCTCACCCATGCCCATCAAAACCACATTGCTGATGGGGCGCGTACCACCCAGAGTTTTAGCCGCCACCCATACCTGACCGATAATCTCGGCTACCGACAAATTACGATTAAAGCCCTGTTGAGCAGTAGAACAGAATGAACAGTCTAAAGCACAGCCAACTTGTGAAGAAATACAGAGCGTTGCGCGATTTTCTTCAGGAATCAGAACGGTTTCAATGCGGTTATTGCAATCCAGTTGCATAATCCATTTACGCGTTCCATCTTTGGACGCCTGCTCAAAAACCACTTGTGGCGCAGCCACGATTGCCACTTCCTGCAACTGCTTACGCAGGCTTTTACTGAGATCCGTCATCTCGGAAAACCCGGTCACTTTGTGCTGATGAATCCATTTTAAAACCTGGCGCGCGTGAAAAGCTTTTTCGCCCAGCGATTCAAACAGAATCTGCATGCCTTCACGATCATAGTTCAGCAGGTTAATCTTTTCAGACATTCGTTTCAGGGCTTCCCGATTACAGATGCTAGCGGCACAATTATCTGTGTAAGTGTACCTTTGATACCCATAGCGGGCAAATTCACTGACTGATTTTCAGCCGGCTCTTTGTGATTCAATAAAATGCACTTTTTCCAATAGGCGAATCAGCGCCATGCTGGCATTAAAAAAATCGCTATCCGGTTGATTATTACAATTCTGGTTGACCTGCTTCAGAGCATCGTCAATCGACAAACCTCGCAACACATCATAGCCCAGAGTCAAAGACAGCCCGGAAATCAGACCGGAAAACCATTGCCGGTAACGCGGCAATTCCTTTTCGACCGATAATTGTTCCGAGCGATTTTTATCATGCGCCGCACGCCAGGTTTGCATGAACGCGCTACAATGGCGAACGCCATAGCCATACAATAGAGGCTTGTCCGCCGCCATCAATGAAAAAGGCATACACAACAAGATGAACCCGATTAAACGCAACATGTTAAAACCTCATACGACAACAATTTTCACTGCCCGGAATATTTTCCTTGATAAGCATCAGTCTATCGTTAGCCGGAACCCGATACGAATTCTACCCGGCCTGATTTTTACCTTGTTAATTTTTATTCTATCAACCAACTTACAAGCAGCCCGCATGAGCCAGGATCTCTTTTTGCGCTCTACTCACGCTTTATTAATCAATGATGACGGAAAAATTCTGTTTGAACGCAAAAAAGACGATATCCGCCCCATTGCTTCTGTCACCAAGCTTATGTCCGCCATGGTTATTCTGGATGGCAAACAAGCGCTTGATGAACTTGTGGAAATCACCAAAGCTGATCGTGACCTGCTTCAGCTTACCGGCTCAAGGCTCAAGTTCGGTGCCCGCCTGAAACGCGCCGAGCTGTTAAAAATCATGCTCATGTCTTCCGAGAACCGAGCCGCGTTAGCCTTGGGCAGAAATTATAATGGCGGCCTGCCAGCCATGGTTAAGGCGATGAACAGAAAAGCCCGGGCTCTGGGTATGCGGCACAGTCATTTCAGTGATCCCGCCGGTTTAAGCCCCGAGAATACATCAACGGCCAGTGATTTAGCCATTATGGTCAAAGCTGCCCGTCATTACTCCCTGATTACAGAGGCCAGCCATACTCGCTCAACCGAGGTCTTTCCATGGAAGAAAAAAGGAGCCCTTACCTACCGCAATACCAATCGTTTACTCAAGCGTAAGGACTGGCATATTTCGGTCAGTAAAACAGGCTTTATCACAGAAGCCGGTCGCTGCCTGGTCATGCAGGCCAACATCAACCAGCAAGCTCTGACCATTGTACTGCTGAATTCTTACGGCAAGCTGTCACCCTTTGGTGATTCAAACCGCATTCGCAAATGGCTGGCAAAGTAATTGTCTTTCTAAAATCATCGCTTCAGTTTGCTGATACGGTCATGCCACGGGTCAGGCGAATCTGGTCGGCCAGTATGTGAGCCGCCTCACGACTTTGAATCAGTTCGATAGCATCGGCTTCGGCCTCATCTTCGTCATGATCCTTATTCTCCAGCTCTTCTTTACTCAGCGGCTTCAAGCCCCGCGCAATACGATAAGTATTCCGTATTTGCAGTTGTTTGTGCTCACGTAAATCCCAGCTACGCTTTCTTTTTTCCTCATTCACACTCATGGATTCCTGATCATTAATATCCTTGATAAGACGTGCTTCAGAAATCAAAAAATCAAAGCCGGGTTCTTTCTCGATCCGCTTATAGTGCTTTTCTCGTACATTCGAGATCCCCATCAAGCTGCTTTTATCGTGCTTAAGATGACTGACCCTGGCCCAGGGAATGGCGTTATCCAGTGAACGCTCTCCCGATTCATCATCCGTAATCATCATCGGGTACAAAATATCCGGCACCACCCCTCTGTATTGAGTGCTGGCACCACTGACACGGAAAAACTGCGCCATGGTTAAACGCAAGCGCCCCAGAGGCTCATCGGCACTACGGGAAAAGCGGTTTAAATCAATTAAAGTTTGCACAGTGCCTTTACCAAAAGTAGGCTCACCAATAATCAGGCCGCGCTGATAATCCTGTATCGCTCCGGCAAGAATCTCTGAAGCAGAAGCACTGTTGCGATTAACCAGAATCGCCAGTGGACCGTCCCAGGCAACACTGGAGTCGGTGTCACGCTCAATTTCCAGCTCACCCTGACTGTCTTTTACCTGCACCACCGGCCCACGCTTGATGAATAAACCAGTCAGTGAGGTGGCTTCGGTTAATGAACCACCACCGTTATTGCGCAAGTCTATGACGATGCCGTCCACATTCTGTTTCTTCAGATCCAGCAATAATTTTTTGACGTCCCGCGTGGTGCTGCGAAAATTCTTATCGCCATCCATTTCGGCCTGAAAATCCCGATAAAATGCCGGTATATCAATCACGCCGATGCGCATATCGCCTTCCTTATCCTCAATATCAATCACCTGGGCTTTGGCTGCCTGATCTTCCAGCTTGATTTTATTGCGTTCCAGCTTGACCAGTTTGTGCTTTTGCACGGCCCCAGCCGGTATCACTTCCAGACGCACAATACTGCCTTTTTTACCACGAATTTTTTGCACGACGTCCTGCAGGCGCCAGCCGATAATGTCTTCAATCTCGCCATCCGTTCCCTGTGCCACCCCTATAATCTTGAAGTCACGGCTTATCTGACCATTTTCGTCAGCCGGCCCACCGGGCACCACACGCTCAACAACCGTATATTCATCCTCGGTTTTCAGCACCAGGCCCACGCCTTCCAGCGACAGGCTCATATTGATATCGAAATTCTCCGATGCCCGCGGTGACATATAAGCCGTATGCGGCTCTATGGACTGCGTGTATGCAAGCATGAAAGTCTGAAATACATCATTGGAATCCATCTGCTCAATGCGGTTACGCAGATTGGTATAACGTTTTTGCAGAGTCTCCAGCGCCTTATCTTCCTCTTTTCCTGACAAACGCAAACTCAGCAGTTCACCCTTTAAGCGCTTGCGCCATATTTCGTCCAGTTCAGCTTCATTTTTGGCCCATTCCGCTTCACTGCGATCCAGTTGCCAGCTTTCATCAAGCGTGTAATCAAAAGGCTGCTGCAGACGCTTCAAAACACGATCAATACGCCGTTCCACCCGTGTACGATGCAGTTTGAAAATATTGAAAGCCGGCTGCAGAGCCGAGCGCTTGAGAGCATCGTCCAGTCGATCTTTATAAAGATCGATATTCTCGACATCCTTGATAGTAAAAAAACTGCGACTGGGATCCAGTAAGTCCAGATAACGGCGTAAAATTTCTTCGGACAAAGCATCATCCAAATCGCGCGGGTGATAGTGATAAGCATCTACCACACGGATAATAATGGCGGCGGCGCGACGGTGATCCGAATTAGGTTCCAGTGATTCAGGGTCAATCGGCTGTACTTTGGCCCATACCAACGGTGCCACGCATAACAGACAGAGTGCTGTCGCCATTTTCCAGTTTAGAAACCAATTTTTACGCATAGTAATTTGCCAATTCTCAATAATTATGGACAGGCCTGAGTGTAACCAATTTGACGCAAACCTGCACAAAGCGGCAGATATTCGGCATCATCCGGTTGAATAAAGCCATGTCGTAGCAGAAAATCAATAATAACCAGATTGCAATTCAACTTGAATTCATCACTTTCCCTGACAAGAGCTGCGACCTCGGAAAGCGCCAACAGTTCAAATGATTGAACTTCGCCATCTGTACAGACCGGTTGAAAAGCCTCGTTTAATTCAAGATCATAGCAAAAAAGAATGTCTCGCTTTACCCCCACTGCATTACTGCGGGCATAACTCACCGCTCCCACCGGACAGGCCTGCATAGACAATTGCGCAGCAATACCGGCTTCTTCATAACATTCCTTGGCCAGGTTTTCTTGCAGAGACAAATCAGCAGGCACACCGCCCGCCACCAGATTATCCAGTTTTCCCGGATAATTCACCCGGTCTGCCGCACGTTTGGCTATCCACAGCCAGATGCCATCGGCACGTTTTACATAGCCGTTTACATGTTGCCCGAAAGATAAAATACCAAAATAAGCGGCCAGGGCACGGTCCAGCAGAAAAAAAGGCTGTTGACGGTTTCCAGTAGTGTAAGCGCCAAAGAATCAGCCCTCTTAACCCCATTTCAGAATAATACTTCCTTCATGTTCCAGGGAAGCAATGCCTCGACCTCTTCTAGCGTATCCGCTTCAGCAATGTGCGCCAATA
>JAHXHF010000358.1 GCA_025656895.1 gamma proteobacterium symbiont of Bathyaustriella thionipta | reverse complement strand
TCATCCTTCCAAGACTACCATAATTGTGTAGCAGCTAAAGCCTTGCACTAAAGTGCATAGTTTTGACTAGCGGCCTGTGACCAATAAAAAACCCCGATAAGCGGTGAGCTTGTCGGGGTTTTTCATGACACCTTTCTGCGAATAATCAGTTATTCTGAATCACAATATTAGGAAACTTGGCCGCATAACTTTTGGCCTGTAACGCCAGTTTGGCGGATGCCTTGCGTGCGATTTCACGATAAATTTCAGAGATCCGCGCTTCCGGTTCCGCCACCACGGTCGGCTTGCCACCATCGGTTTCTTCACGAATACGGATATCCAGCGGTAAAGCACCCAGAAAATCAACGCCATATTGTTCCGCCATGCGTCCACCGCCACCTTCACCAAAGATATGCTCTTCGTGACCGCATTTTGAACAGATATGAATGCTCATGTTTTCCACGATACCCAGTACCGGCACTTCCACCTTTTCAAACATTTTGAAGCCTTTGCGGGCATCCAGCAGCGCTATATCCTGTGGAGTGGTCACAATAATGGCGCCACTCACCGGTACTTTTTGCGCCAGTGTCAGTTGCGTGTCGCCGGTGCCCGGCGGCAGATCGATAACCAGATAATCCAGTGCATCCCAGTTGGTGTCACCCAGCAGTTGTTCCAGTGCCTGTGTCACCATAGGGCCGCGCCAGATCATGGGGGTTTCTTCATCCACCAGAAAACCGATAGACATGGCCTGAATATGATAGCTGTTCATCGGCTCCAGGGTTTTGCCGTCTTTCGATTCCGGTTTGCCGGTAATACCCAGCATACGCGGCTGTGAAGGGCCGTAGATATCGGCATCCAGTATGCCTACACGCGCACCTTCGGCCGACAGCGCCAGCGCCAGATTGACAGCGGTGGTGGATTTACCGACGCCGCCTTTGCCGGAAGCCACTGCGATAATATTTTTGACATTATCAATCGGCTTGAGTGATTTTTGTACCGAATGCGCTACCACGTTCACGCTGACATCCACTTCAACGCTGTCAACGCCTTCTACAGCGGCCACTTTTTCTTTCAAGGCCGACTCAATGTCGCCCAGTATGCTTTTGGCCGGAAAACCCAAGACCGCCTTGATGCTGACCTTGCCACCATCAATGCTGATATCTTTAATGTTCTTTGCACTCAGCAGATCCTTTTCAAGATGCGGTTCGATATAGCCTTGAATGGCCTCTTCAACCTGCTCACGGGTAACGTCTGTCATAATTCTCTCCTGAAATCTGAAATCAAACTGTCCGGATAAAGGGCCCGAACATAAGGGATGCAATAGCGGCGCATTCTACCCTATGGCGCGGTAATTACCAAGCAAAATAGTCACCTATTAACCGGATTGATGCTTGCAAGCCTCTCGTTTCATGGCACTTGATGTGAAATAATGAAAGCAATCTGTCCACCACACATGATATAAAGCTGCCATGACTGACAAAAAAAGAAAAATCCTGGTAACCAGCGCCCTGCCCTATGCCAACGGCCCCATTCATATCGGCCATCTGGTGGAATACATACAAACCGATATCTGGGTGCGTTTTCAGAAAATGCGCGGCCATGAGTGTCATTATGTGTGTGCGGATGATGCTCACGGCACCCCCATTATGCTGCGGGCACGCCAGGAAGGCATTACTCCTGAACAGCTGATTGAACGGGTTTCAAAGGAACATCAGGCTGACTTTGCCGGTTTTGCGATCGACTTTGACCATTATCACTCGACTCATTCCGATGAAAACCGTGAGCTGTCTGCACTCATCTACCAGCGTAACCGTGATGCCGGACATATCCGTGAACGCACCATCAGCCAGTTATACGACCCGCAGGAACAAATGTTTCTGCCGGACCGTTTCATCAAGGGCGCCTGCCCGAAATGCGGTGCTGAAGATCAGTACGGCGACAGTTGTGAAAACTGCGGGGCCACCTACGCGCCTACCGAGCTGAAAAATCCGCAATCCGCCGTTTCCGGCGCTACGCCTGTAGAAAAGGATTCCCTGCACTATTTTTTCAAACTGGCTGATTTTGAACCCATGCTGAAAGAATGGACCTGCGGCGGACATCTGCAAGCCGAGGTTTCCAACAAACTGCATGAATGGTTTGAAGCCGGTCTGCGCGAATGGGATATCTCGCGTGACGCGCCTTATTTCGGCTTCCCCATCCCCGATAGCGACAACAAGTTTTTCTATGTATGGATGGATGCGCCGGTCGGCTACATGGCCAGTTTCAAATATTATTGCGAACACAGCGATGATGTAGATTTTGACAGCTTCTGGAAAAGCGACAGCGAAGCGGAGCTGTACCATTTTATCGGCAAGGATATTATCTATTTTCATGCCCTGTTCTGGCCGGCCATGCTGCACGGCGCGCATTTTCGCAAACCCGATGCTATTTTTGCGCACGGCTTTCTGACCGTTGATGGCAAGAAAATGTCCAAATCTCGTGGCACCTTTATCAAGGCCAGCAGCTGGTTGCAACATCTCAACCCGGAAGCCCTGCGCTATTATTTTGCTGCCAAACTGGGTGCCGGGGTGGATGATATTGATCTGAACCTGGATGATTTTGTGGCCCGCATCAACAGTGACCTGGTTGGCAAAGTGGTGAATATTGCCAGCCGTTGTGCCGGTTTCATTAAAAAACGCTTTGATAACCGTCTGGCCAATTATCTGGATGAGCCGGATTTGTTTAATGACTTTGTGCTAACCGGAGAAGCCATCGCGGACGATTATGAAGCCCGCGAATTTGGCCATGCCTTGCGAAAAATCATGGCGCTGGCGGATAAAGCCAATCAGTATATTGATGATAGAAAGCCGTGGGTGATTGCCAAACAGGAAGACAGTGATGAACAGTTACATGCCGTGTGCTCCATGGGCATCAATCTGTTTCGTCTGCTGATAGGCTATCTGCGCCCGGTGTTGCCGCAAACCGCTTTAGCCTCTGAAAAATTTATGAACATCCACCCCCTCTACTGGAATGCTTTGCCACAACCCCTGCTGGGACATGAAATCAACAAGTTTAAACCACTGATGACACGCGTCGAAAGCAAACAGGTCGAGGCCATGCTGGAAGATTCAAAAGAAAGCCTGCAGGCGAACGACAGTGCTCCTGCAAAGATCGATGCCACTGATAGTATTCTGCAAACCGATCCGATTGCCGACAGCATCAGCTTTGATGATTTTGCCAAACTGGATTTACGTATTGCCCGCATTGTGGATGCCAAAACGGTGGAAGGCGCGGACAAATTATTGCAACTGACGCTGGATATAGGTGGTGAAACACGCAATGTTTTCGCCGGCATTAAAGCCGCCTACGAGCCACACACACTGGTCGGCAAGCTGACCGTTATGGTAGCTAATCTGGCACCACGAAAAATGCGTTTCGGCCTGTCCGAAGGTATGCTGCTGGCCGCCGGTCCGGGCGGCAAAGACCTGTGGATACTCAACCCGGATGAAGGCGCTCAACCTGGCATGCGCGTCAAATAAAGCTATGCTGAAATCATTATGACCGAATTTGCGCTCATACTCGTTTCGACCGTACTGGTTAACAACTTTGTACTGGTCAAGTTTTTGGGTCTGTGCCCGTTCATGGGCGTGTCACGCAAACTGGAAACAGCCGGCGGCATGGGACTGGCAACCACCTTTGTGCTGACCCTGTCCTCGGTATCCAGCTATCTGGTGAATGAATATGTTCTGCTGCCGCTGGGGCTGGAATACATGCAGACCATCGCCTTTATTCTGGTAATTGCAGTGGTGGTGCAATTTACCGAAATGGTCATGCACAAAACCAGTCCGGTGCTGTATCAGGTTCTGGGAATTTTTTTACCGCTGATTACCACCAACTGCGCGGTACTGGGTGTGGCTTTATTAAACACCCAGGAAGCTCATGGCTTTGTTGAATCGGCCCTGTACGGCTTTGGCGCGGCACTGGGATTTTCGCTGGTGCTGATGCTGTTCGCCGCCATCCGCGAGCGGGTTACGGTTGCCGATGTGCCGGAAGCTTTCAAAGGCAATGCCATTGCGCTGGTTACAGCCGGTCTGATGTCACTGGCCTTTATGGGTTTTTCCGGGCTGGTGAGCCACTAGCCGTGAGCGCGATACTGGCAATCACCCTGATGGCGCTGCTGTTTGGCCTGCTGCTGGGCTATGCCGCTGTACGCTTTCGGGTGGAAGGTGATCCCATTGTGGAAAAAATTGATGCCTTGCTGCCTCAGACCCAGTGCGGCCAATGCAGCTATGCCGGTTGCCGACCCTACGCGGAAGCCATTGTTGCCGGTGAAGCCGAAATCAATCGCTGCCCGCCCGGAGGCGAGGCCACCATGCTGGCCTTATCCGATTTACTGGGGGTTGACCCGCTGCCGCTGGATGACGAAGAAGCCGCCAGCAAACCCAAAGCACTTGCTGTCATTATTGAAAAAGACTGTATCGGCTGCACCCTGTGCATACAGGCCTGCCCGGTGGATGCCATTGTGGGTGCTGCCAAACAAATGCATACCGTCATCGCGGAAGAATGCACCGGCTGCGAATTGTGCGTACCGCCCTGTCCGGTAGAATGCATCATCATGCAACCGCTGCAAGAAACCATTAACAACTGGCGCTGGCCATTACCGACTGATGAAAATGACACACTGTTGAGGAATGCTTCCTGATGTCATTTTCCAATAACCTGCATCATCCTCAACGCCTATGGCATTTTCACGGCGGACTGCATCTTGAAGAATGCAAAGCGCTCTCCAATGGCACAGAAATCCGCCCCATGCCAGCGCCTGAAAAACTTTATATACCGCTGGCTCAGCATATCGGCGGGCCGGCCGAGGCCATGGTCAGCATTGGTGAGACGGTACTCAGCGGGCAGAAAATTGGCCGTGCGCAGGGCTATATCAGTGCGCCCGTGCATGCTTCCAGTTCCGGTCGGGTCATTGATATTGGTGATTATCCGGTACCGCATCCATCCGGCCTGAGTGCCCCCTGTATTGTCATACAAACGGATGGCGAAGATCGCTGGCCACAGCCGCCGGCCAGTGAAAACTATTCGTCACTGCAATCGGGGGAACTGCGCGAACGCATCCGTGAAGCCGGTATTGCCGGCCTGGGCGGGGCCTTGTTCCCGACCAGCGTCAAATTAAATGCCGGGCCGGAACACAAAATTTCCACGCTGATCATCAACGCGGTGGAATGCGAACCCTATATCAGCAGTGATGACCGCCTGATGCGTGAACAGAGCGCGGACATTATCAACGGCATACGCATTTTAATGCATATGCTGAAACCGGAACGCTGCCTGCTCGCCATTGAGGACAACAAACCGCAGGCACTGGACATCATGCGGCAGGCGGTAAGTGAAAGCGGCCTCAAGCAATGCCTGGTTTGCAAAATCCCTACGCTTTATCCCAGTGGTGGTGAAAAGCAGCTGATTCGCATCCTCACCGGCAAGGAAGTACCCTGGAACGGCCTGCCGGCCAACATTGGCATATTGGTACAAAACGTGGCCACGGTAGCGGCTATTGCCCAGGCCATTCTGCAACATCGTCCGCTGCTGTCACGCATTGTCACACTGACCGGACAGGGTATAGCCAAACCCGGTAACTACGAAGTACGCATTGGCACACCGCTGTCTGATTTGATCGCTTTCGCCGGCGGCTATCAGCAGCCACCAGAGCGCCTCATCATGGGCGGGCCAATGATGGGCTTTACCCTGCACAATGACGCTGTCCCCATCACCAAAGGCAGCAACTGCATCATTGCCACCGGCCGCGATGAATTGCCTGAAGCTGTGGATGCGCTGGCCTGCACCCGCTGCGGTCAGTGCGAACGGGTCTGCCCGGCTCAGTTACTGCCGCAACAACTGTACTGGTACGCACGTGCCAGGGATATGGACAAAATACAGGATTACAATCTGTTCGACTGTATTGAATGCGGCTGTTGCGCTCATGTTTGCCCGTCTCATATTCCACTGGTGCAATATTATCGCTTTGCCAAAAATGAGATTTGGGCCAAAGAGGAAGACAAAAGAAAATCGGATCGGGCTCGTGAGCGTCACCAGGCACGGGAAGCGCGTCTGGCGCGTCTGGAACAGCAACGCAAATCCCGCTTGCGACGCAAAAAAGAAGCGCTTAACAAAAAGCCTGGCAATAAAACGGCCGACCCTAAAAAAACCGCTATTGAAGCCGCTATGAAACGGGTTGCCGAAAAGAAAAAAAACAGGCCCGCAACAGCAGCCAACACACAAAATCTCAGCGCCGATCAGGAAAAACAGATTCAGCAGGCTAACGCACGCCGCCAGGCCACAACAGAAGACCCACCCGCATGAATGCATTGTTACAACACAGCAGCCCGCACGGCACCCCGCAGAACAATGTCACGCGTATGATGTTGCAGGTCTTGCTGGCCCTGGTTCCCGGCATCATTGCCATGATCTGGTATTTCGGCTGGGGCGTTCTGATCAACATTCTGCTCAGTTGTTCTGCTGCCGTATTTTTTGAAGCACTGGTACTGAAATGGCGTAAACGCCCGCTACAACCGGCCTTGAGCGATCTCAGCGCGATCGTTACTGCTGTCTTGCTCGGCATTGCCATACCGCCTTTGCTGCCCTGGTGGATCACGCTGATCGGCATTGCTTTTGCCATTATCATCGTCAAACAGCTTTACGGCGGACTGGGCTACAACCCGTTCAACCCGGCCATGGCTGCCTATGCCCTGTTGCTGGTGTCCTATCCCATACAAATGACCAGTTGGCTGCCACCGGAAATGCTGACGGATGTGCACCTGTCTTTCAGTCAGAGCCTCAGTGCCATTTTTAGCGGTATTCTGCCGGCAGGCCTGAGTTGGGATGCGATCAGTATGGCCACGCCACTGGATGACATGCGTACCCAGCTGGGGCAAAGCAACATGATTAGTGAAATCCGCCAAAGTCCGCTGTGGGGCGACTACGGCGGGCGTGGCTGGGAATGGGTGGCCAACTGGTATTTTCTGGGTGGGCTGTATCTGCTGTATAAACGCGTTATCAGCTGGCACATTCCGGTCAGCATGCTGGCCTCTCTGGCACTTTTTGGTTTGATTTTTTTCAGCCTGGACCCGCAAAGCCATCCGGTTCCCTTATTCCACCTGTTCAGTGGCGGTGCCATGCTGGGTGCTTTTTTCATAGCCACCGACCCGGTTACCGCCTGCACTACGCGTAAAGGCCAATTAATTTACGGTGCCTGTATTGGTGCGCTGATTTATATTATTCGCAGTTGGGGCGGCTTTCCAGATGCGGTGGCTTTTGCAGTATTGCTCATGAACATGGCGGCTCCCACTATCGATTATTACACCCGTCCACGAACTTTCGGCCACGCGGAACGCGAACGTGATTAAGCATCCTGTAACCCTGGCAGCCCTGGTACTGGCATTGTTCGGTCTGGCCGGCAGCGCCCTGGTGGCCGTTGTTCACCATGTGACCGAAGACAAAATTGCCGCCAATGAAAGAGCTATTTTGTTGCAACAGCTGGATGCGATTATTCCCGCTGATGCACTGGACAATAATTTTCTGGCCGATACCCTGACCATCTCGGAACCCGATTTCCTCGGTGCGGAAGAAACCACCGTCTATCTGGGATTCAAGAACAAACAACCGGTGGCCATGTTTTTCAGTCCGGTGAATGCGCCCGGTTATGCAGGGCCTATTAAACTGCTAATTGCGGTGTATTACGATGGCACCCTGGGTGGCGTGCGGGTATTGTCTCACCGAGAAACGCCGGGGCTGGGTGATAAAATTGATTTGTCGCGCACCCAATGGATACACAGTTTTGACCGCCGTTCGCTGGCCAATCTGCCACTGCAAAAATGGAAGGTCAAAAAACACGGCGGTGTTTTTGACCAGTTCAGCGGTGCCACGATTACACCAGCTGCGGTTGTTGATGTGACCAAAAAAACATTACTCTATTACAAACGATCAGGACAGGGCCTGTTTGCCCGCTTTCAGCAACAGTCTGCCATGGATGATGCCGAGGAGTCAGCCGATGAGTCTGAGTAAAAGTGAAGCGGGTGACATTATCCGCAACGGCTTATGGAAGAATAATCAGGCACTGGTGGCCTTATTGGGGCTCTGTCCGCTGCTGGCGGTTACCAATACCGCTATCAACGGACTGGGACTGGGGATCGCCACGCTGGCGGTTATTACCGCATCCAATATTTCGGTTTCCATTATTCGCCATTGGGTGCGCCCGGAAATACGCCTGCCGGTTTTTGTACTGATTATTGCTTCTTTTGTGACCGCCATTGATTTGATCATGTATGCCTGGTTTATTCATTTGCACCATATACTGGGTATTTTTATTCCTCTGATTGTCACCAACTGCACCATTATCGGCCGGGCGGAAGCCTATGCCGCACGCAACTCGGTGGGCAAGGCCGCCCTTGACGGACTCTCCATGGGGCTGGGCTTTACCCTGGTGTTATTTGTATTGGGTGGCCTGCGTGAAATGGTCGGTCAGGGTACCTTTCTACAAGGCGCTGAATTACTCTTCGGCCCTTCGGCAGCCGGTCTGAGTCTGTCTCTGGGAGATAACTTCCACGGTCTTTTGTTTGCCATATTGCCACCCGGCGCATTCTTTTTTCTGGGGCTGCTGATTGCTCTCAAGAATGTGATTGATAAACGCCAGAAAAGCACCCGGGCAGTGCTTGTCAATGAACCCGCCCGTGTTAGCTCCTGATCGTTAGGACAGCTTTATGCGTGGTATCACCGGTGCGCTCATTCTGCTCTGCAACAGCCCCCTGTTATGGGCGGCACAAGCCCCCCCGGGGCCGGAATTTTTTAACAAACTGGAACATGTTATTGAAGAGTCATCCAGCTTTGTGGATCGCTTCGAGGCTGAAGCCTGGCTGATGGACATGTCTTACCGCCTGAGCAGTCGTCTGCAGGATGCCGATGAGCGACTGTATATACTCAAAACCGTTCATCGTGAAGCCAAACGGGTGAATCTGCCACCTGACCTCATTCTGTCGGTGATTCAGATAGAAAGTAATTTTGATTATTACGCCTTGTCCCACGCGGGTGCCCGTGGGCTGATGCAGGTCATGCCATTCTGGAAAAATGAAATCGGCAAGCCGGATGATAATCTGTTCGATATAGAAACCAACCTGCGCTACGGCTGTACCATATTACGCACTTATATCGATATGGAAAATGGCCGGATCGGGCCCGCGCTGGCTCGCTATAACGGCAGTGTCGGCAAAACCCGTTATCCCGATCTGGTGGAAAAAGCCCATCGCCGCAAATGGTATCCCTGAAAACTAACCTGACTTTTTTACAAACTTTGTCAGAATAACAATCTGCTGACCATTCACCCGGCCTTCAATATGTTCCGCATTATCGGCCACCAATGAAATATTGCGTACCGCCGTACCGCGTTTGGCGGTAAAACCGGCGCCCTTCACGTTCAAATCTTTAATCAGGGTGACCGTATCACCGGCCTGCAGGTTTGCGCCATTGCTGTCCACATGCTGAACAGCTTCATCATCATCTTCACGGTTTTCAGTCAATTTTGCCCAGGCCAGTGTCTCTTCATCCAGATACAGCATATCCAGCAAATCCTGTGGCCAGCCTTCCGCGCTAAGGCGTGTCAGCATACGCCAGGCCATAACCTGCACCGCCGGAATCTGGCTCCACATACTGTCATTCAGACAACGCCAATGATTGGCATCCATGCTTGCAGCATCATCGATTTGTTCTTTGCAGGTGGCACAAAGCAGCACCGATGTATCCGCATTGTCTTCGCTATGCGGAGGCACCGCATAAACGCTTAAAGATTTTGTTGAAGTGCATAGCTCGCACTTACCTTCACTGCGTGCCTGCAAAATTTCTGCTGTACTCATTTTATTCCCCGGTCTGAAAAGTGCATTGTACTAAAGCTTGTCACCCAAGAGTATTAGTATAACATGATATTATGAGATATAATGGCTCGTTTCCCCCCGCTTCTATTAACCTTTAAGGCTGCCCGATGTTCCCGCTTACCTGTCCCGGCAAAAAATGCGTAAAAAATGATCTGCTCTCCGGTCTGACGGTTGCTTTGGCACTGGTTCCGGAAGCGGTTGCTTTTGCTTTTGTGGCGGGTGTCGATCCTCTGGTTGGATTGTATGGCGCTTTCATGATGGGCATTGTCACCGCGCTTATCGGTGGCCGCCCGGGTATGATTTCAGGCGCTACCGGCGCCATGGCCGTGGTGATGGTTTCGCTGGTGGCGCAACAGGGTATCGAATATCTGTTTGCCGCTTTGCTGCTGACCGGTGCCATCCAGATCAGTGCCGGCGCATTACGACTGGGTAAGTTTATTCGACTGGTTCCCTACCCGGTCATGCTGGGTTTTGTGAATGGTCTGGCCATTGTCATATTTCTTGCGCAACTCAAGCAATTTCAAATTATGGGTGATGCCGGTGAACTGGTCTGGCTGGATAGCCAGCCATTGCTCATCATGCTGGGGCTGATTACTCTGACGATGACCATTATTCATTTTCTGCCACGTCTTACGGTAGCAGTTCCTTCTTCTCTGGCCGCCATTGTTGTTGTCACCCTGCTGGTACTGGGGCTGGATTTGGATACCCGTTCAGTGGTCGATGTTTTGCGTGACATGTCCGGCAATGCCGAGGCCAGTATTGCCGGCGGACTGCCGAGCTTCCATATCCCCATGGTTCCCATCAGTTGGGAAACCCTGAAAATCATCCTGCCCTACAGCTTTATTCTGGCGGGAGTGGGGTTGATTGAATCCCTGCTGACCATGAACCTGATTGATGATCTGACCGAAACACGCGGGCGTGGCAATAAGGAATGCGTTGGTCAGGGAGTGGGCAATATGGTCAATGGCCTGTTCGGCGGCATGGGTGGCTGCGCCATGATCGGTCAATCCATGATCAACATTAATTCAGGAGGACGCGGGCGATTATCCGGCATCAGTGCGGCTCTTTTTCTGCTGGCTTTCATCCTGTTCGCTTCCGGACTGATCGAGATCATCCCGGTGGCGGCACTGGTGGGCGTTATGTTCATCGTAGTCATAGGCACCTTTGAATGGGCCACCTTTCGTATGTTTGGCAAAGTGCCGCTGGCCGACAGTCTGATTGCCATTCTGGTTGCCATTGTTACCGTAGTCACTGATCTGGCCATTGCGGTTATCGTCGGCGTGATTGTTTCGGCGCTGGTTTTTGCCTGGGAGCATGCCAAACACATGCTGGCGGAAAGTCATATTGACCAGAATGGCAGCAAGGTCTATGAATTGAGCGGGCCTTTGTTTTTTGGTTCAGTGCATGCTTTCAATGAAATTTTTGATCCATTGAATGACCCGGATGATGTCATCATTGATTTTAATAATTCCCGCGTGGCGGATCATTCCGGTATTGAAGCCATCGATAATCTTGCCGAGCGTTATCAACGCGCCGGCAAAAAACTGCACCTGAAACATCTCAGTGAGGAATGCCAGCAATTACTGGATACAGCCGGCGATCTGGTGGAAGTCAATCGTATGGAAGACCCGGTTTATCATGTGGCGGATGACCGGCTGGCGTAAGCCATGTTCATGCGCGAAACCATCAGCCGGTTATTTCCTGCTATCTGGCCACAGGCCCGTCAGGAAACGATGGGCCTGTTAATTCACAACAATATTGACCAGTTTGCCGGGGACAACAATCACTTTACGCACGCTGCCTTCCGCCAGATATTTTTTAATTTTTTCACTACCCAGGGCGGCTGCTTCAATCTTGTCTTTATCCGCATCGGCCGCCAGCATGATCTTGTCGCGTACTTTGCCATTCACCTGTACGACATATTCAATCTCATCCAGGCGCAGTGCTTCGGCGCAAGGCTGCGGCCAGCTTCCGTGCAACACGTCTTCGCCATAGCCCAGATCAAGCCACAGTTGATGGCTGATGTGCGGGGCTATGGGAGCCAGCAGGCGCAGTACGAAGCCCATACCCTCTGTCAACAGGCTTTGATCCGCTGTACTGCTTTCCAGTTTATATAATACGTTGGTTATGCTCATGCAGGCGGAGACTACGGTATTGAATTGTTGCCGCTCATAATCAAACAGTGCTTTTTCCAGCACGCTATGAATTTCACGCCGCGCCGCCTGCTGTTTTTGATTCAGATTGCTGGCCATAGGCAGTTGCTGCTGAAAAACTTCATAATGGCTTTGTGCCAGCGCCCACAGCCGTTTCAGAAAACGATGCGCGCCTTCTACGCCTTCATCCGACCATTCCAGTGATTGATCGGGCGGTGAGGTAAACATGGTGTACAAACGCACGGTATCAGCACCGTATGTTTCGATCAGTCCCTGTGGATCAACCCCGTTATTTTTTGATTTGGACATTTTTTCGATGCCGCCACTGGTGACCGGCAGACCATCTGTTTTTAAGGTAGCCGCGATGATTTTGCCTTTTTCATCATGTTGTACTTCTACATCCGCCGGGTTGAACCATTCTTTGGAACCATCCGCCTGTTCACGATACCAGGTTTCAGCAATCACCATGCCTTGCGTCAGCAGTTTGCTAAAGGGTTCGTCATTTTGCAGCAGACCTTCGTCTCGCATTAATTTATTAAAGAAACGCGCATACAGCAGATGTAATACAGCGTGTTCTATGCCGCCGATATATTGGTCAACCGGCAACCAGTATTGAGCCCGTTCATCCAGCATGGCGTCTTGATTATCGGCACAGCAATAGCGCGCGTAATACCAGCTGGATTCAAAAAAAGTATCAAAGGTATCGGTTTCGCGTTCGTCACCGTTTTCCAGTTGATAAAATTCAGGCATTTTTTGCAAAGGAGAACCCGAGCCATCCACAATTACATCTTCCGGCAGGCGCACCGGAAACTGTCCGGCCGGGCGCGTGCTGCCATCTTTGCCATGAATAACCGGAATGGGACAACCCCAATAGCGCTGCCGTGATACGCCCCAGTCTCGCAACCGGTAATGGATTTGCTTGCTGCCTTTGCCTTCGGCCTGCAGATAGTCGGCAATGGCATCAAAGGCCTGTGCGGAACTCAGGCCGTCAAATGGGCCGGAGTTTTTCAGTATGCCTTTGTCGGTGTAGGCGGACTGTTCAATGCCACAGTCGGAACCATCGGCTGAATAGATGACCTGTTTCAAGGCGATGCCGTATTTGTGCGCGAATTCCCAATCACGCTGGTCATGTGCCGGCACGGCCATGACCGCGCCGGAACCATAGCTCATCAGCACAAAATTAGCCGCATACACCGGTATGCTCTGAGCGGTGACCGGGTGACGCACTTCCACGCCTAAAGCGATGCCACGTTTCTCCATGGTTTCCAGTTCGGCTTCGGTGACGCCGCCCTGACGGCATTCATCAATGAAGGCTGCGATATCCGCATTCTGTTCAGCCGCCTGCAAAGCCAGTGGATGCTCGGCAGCCACCGCCACATAGGTAACCCCCATGAGGGTGTCCGGTCGGGTGGTGAAAACGTTCAGGCTGTCATCATGGCCGCTCAGCTGAAAGGCTACTTCCACACCCTGAGAACGACCAATCCAGTTACGTTGCATGGTAATAACCGCTTCCGGCCAGTCGGGTAGTTTTTGTAAATCATCCAGCAGTTGCTCGGCGTAGTCGGTTATTTTCAAAAACCATTGTTCAATCTCGCGTTTTTCCACCAATGCGCCGGAACGCCAGCCGCGCCCGTCTATGACCTGCTCATTGGCCAGCACGGTTTGATCAATCGGGTCCCAGTTAACCGTGGCCTTTTTACGATAAGCCATGCCCTTCTCAACCAGGCGGGTAAAAAACCATTGTTCCCAGCGATAATAGTCCGGTTCACAGGTGGCCAGTTCCCGCGCCCAGTCATACGCAAATCCCAGTCGGCTTAACTGTTGTTTCATGTAGGCAATATTGGAACGCGTCCATTGGGCCGGCGGGGTTTTGTTTTTAATGGCGGCATTTTCAGCCGGCAGTCCGAAAGCATCCCAACCCATGGGCTGTAATACATTTTTTCCCAGCATGCGCTGATAACGGGATATGACATCGCCAATGGTGTAGTTACGCACATGCCCCATATGCAGCTTGCCGGAAGGATAAGGAAACATCGACAAACAATAGAATTTTTCCCGCTGCGGATCTTCAACAGCCCGGAAGGATTGCTGTTGCTGCCAGAATTCCTGTACTTGTTTTTCGATAGCCTGGGGCTCGTATTTTGCTTGCATTGGGCAAATCCATGAAAAGATCGGGGACGCAAGAATAGCAGTATCTGCGAATCTGGTCACACCGTTCTTAAGATTTGGTTTCAGTAAGTTGCACAAGATGCTAGAATTTAAGTAATTTCGCCATATCCCGGATTCAATGTAGATGTCACAAGCCCGAATTTTTAGTGATCGTTCTCGTCCAAAACGCGCCCTGCCTGCCATCATTCTTTTATCGTTGGCCGGCCTTGCCATCGCTACCTGGCAGATATTGCTCGCCAATGAAAACAGCACTAGCCCGCCACAAAATGATTTCATACCGCTGCCCTTGCCGCAGGCAAAGCAGCCATCTGCCTTGCTGCCGGAGACTATTCCTCAGCAAACAGACATTATCCGGGATAGCAATACAGATGTAACAGCAGCGGCTCCAGCGTTGCAACCGGCCGCTGCAACCAAGGTTCTGCCGGCTGTTATCGGCACACTCGATATCAGTGAAGTATCTGCTGTAAATATACCCGTTGCCAGTACGCAGAAAAGCCTGCCAGCCCTTTCCACGACTGCATTGGAGCATACTCCGGCACTCTCTCCGGGTGAGCATTTCGACAGTGTGCAATATGAAATTCAATCCGGTGACTCCCTGTCTGCCATTTTCAAAAAAAATGGCTGGCCGTCATCGGATCTGTATGCCATTACTCACACACCGGAAGGCAAGCGTTTAAGCAAAATCCGACCCGGTCAGGTATTAAGCGCCAGCGTGAATGCCGGGAACGGACATATCCGCAGCCTGAACTGGCAACTCAGC
The DNA here is from genome assembly GCA_025656895.1 of gamma proteobacterium symbiont of Bathyaustriella thionipta. Taxonomy (GTDB): domain Bacteria; phylum Pseudomonadota; class Gammaproteobacteria; order Chromatiales; family Chromatiaceae; genus JAHXHF01. The sequence goes on along the minus strand of JAHXHF010000358.1, from coordinate 9 downwards.
GCCATCAGC
>JAHXHF010000294.1 GCA_025656895.1 gamma proteobacterium symbiont of Bathyaustriella thionipta | reverse complement strand
GATACAGGCATTATAATCTTTAGTCCACTGAACAGTATATAGATTATTGTTTTTCTTAGGGTTTAATCGTTTTCGTTCAAACACTAATTACTGGAAGCTGTGCTCAACATCCAGTCTATGGCCTTTTGCTCGTCTTTTTTTACGCCATCGCCATTTAGATAAGCCAGACCAATGGCAAATTTTGCCGGTGCATGTCCGTGCTGGGCAGCTTTTTTCCACCATACAATGGCTTGTGCCACATTTACATTCAGCCCCAGCCCATTTGCGTACATCCAGCCAATATTGTACTGCGACTCGCTGTCACCGGCATCGGCCAGTGGACGCCAATGATAATAGGCTTCGGCAAAGTTGCCATCCTGTATGGCTTGCATGCCTGCTTCATAGGTCTTAGTTGAGCCTAAGCAAACGTCTGATGCAATGAGGCACATCAAGAAAATGCTAATAGAAAGACTGTAGGACGTTATAACAGGGGCAGCGAAGCGCTTAAACATGCAGGAGAGTGTAGCAGAATCCTGAATCCGTATCTTCAGGGCGGATACAGGGTGTATGAACTTGTTTTCACAGTGGAATTAAAAAATCTTAGCTTCACCCATCGGTTAAGCGGGCATTTTTTAAACCGCTGTGGAATCAAGAGCCTGCGCACTGTGCCGTCATGAAGGTACGGATTCAGGATAATTATACTGAAGGTGGTGCCCGGGGCCGGACTTGAACCGGCACGACCGCAATGGTCGGCGGATTTTAAGTCCGCTGCGTCTACCAATTCCGCCACCCGGGCTTAAAAGGTGGAGGCTGAGCCCGGAATCGAACCGAGGTCCACGGCTTTGCAGGCCGCTGCATAACCACTCTGCCACTCAGCCAAAACAAAAATGCATAAAAGCATTTTGCTGCTTTTTCGCGGTTTGCCCTGGCAAAGCAGACCACAATCAAGAAAAAGCCCCGGCTGTTGCCGGGGCTGGAAATTTGGAGCGGGAAACGAGATTCGAACTCGCGACCCCAACCTTGGCAAGGTTGTGCTCTACCAGCTGAGCTATTCCCGCGTCGAAAAGAGGCACAATTTTAAGCGCTGGATAAATTATGTCAAGTAAAAATAATGCAGCGGTTTAATAAGCAGTAAAAATACTGACTAATCGCCTGAATCACAGTTGAATGAAGGCTATTCAATCCGTTAGCACAGCTTCACTGCTGAGCTGAGTCATTGATTAAACTGGGCCAGGCGGCTTTGATATAAATCACCATAGACCAGAACGTTAATACGGCCGCTACGTACAACAATACATAACCGATCAGATAAAGTGGCAAATTATACAGATCCTGTTGATAAATCATCAGGGTAATAGCACCCATTTGCGCGGTGGTTTTGACTTTGCCCATGGTGGAAACCGCTACACTGGCTCGCTCACCCAGTTCCGCCATCCATTCACGTAATGCTGAAATAGTAATCTCACGGCTGACAATGACAAGGGCCGGCAACACCAGCCAGGGACTGGGGTCGGCCTGTACCAGTAACAATAAAGCAGCGGCCACCATCAATTTATCGGCAACCGGATCAAGAAAAGCTCCAAAGGCCGATAACTGATTCCATTTGCGTGCCAGATAGCCATCCAGCCAATCCGTTAATGCCGCCACCATGAAAACGGCGGCGGCAACCGTTCTGCCCCACTCAAACGGTAAAAAGAAACACACTACAAATACCGGGATAAGCAGAATGCGCAACAGCGTAAGCAGATTGGGTATGTTAGACAACATGTTCCAATTCTATTGCGCCTGCGCCAATGCGACAAGAAATAATCACTCTATATTTCTTCATGCAGGACGAAAATAATGGTAAACAGCCTCGGCAAGTTGCCGGTTGATGCCTTCAACCCGGCAAAGATCTTCTACTCCGGCACCTTCTATGCCTTGCAAGCCACCAAAATGCAGCAACAGTTGTTTACGCCTTTTGGCACCTATGCCCGGAATATCTTCCAGTGTGGATTGGCGGCGTACCCGGGCACGCTGATTGCGATGTCCGGCAATGGCAAAGCGGTGTGCTTCATCGCGTACCTGTTGAATCAGATGCAGCGCGGGAGAATCGGCCGGCAGAATTAAAGCAGTACTTTTGCCGGAGATAAATAATTGTTCCATGCCGGGTTTACGATCCGGCCCTTTGGCTACGCCCAGCAGCATGACATCATTGATCTGCAGTTCCTGCATGACCTGTTCGGCCATGGCCAGTTGTGCCTTGCCGCCGTCAATCAATAATAAATCGGGCAATTTGCCTTCATCTTTCTGTACCCGTGTATAGCGCCGCAGAATGGCCTGATGCATGGCCGCATAATCATCACCCGCCGTAATATCACGAATATTAAAGCGCCGATAGTCCTGTTTGGCGGCACCACCTTCATCAAATACCACGCAGGAAGCCACGGTTTGCTGGCCGGAGGTATGACTGATGTCGAAACATTCTATTCGGTTAGCCTGAGCTCCCAGCCCCAGAATATCCTGCAGATTCTCCAGTCTTTCACGCATACCGGACCTGGACGCCAGACGGGCTTTCAAGGCAATTTCAGCATTACTGCAGGCCATTTTCAGCCAACGCAGCCGATCTGCACGCACTTTGTAATGAATACGAATCGTATGCCCGGCCTGTTGTGAAAAGGCGGATTGTAATAATTCGCTATCATCCAGTTCATGGCTGAGCAGGATTTCTCCGGGTGGACGATAGCGGCCGTAGTGTTGTGAAAGAAAAGCAGACAGCACATCGGCAACAACAGCATGAGCCGGTATTTTGGGGTAATAAACCTTGTTACCCAGATTGCGCCCGCCGCGCACCATAAAAACCTGTACACAGGCCTGCCCGCCGGAGAGCGCGCAGGCAACTATGTCCAGATCACCGCGTTCACCACTGATGCATTGAGTGGCTTGCAGTTTGCTCAGGGTTTGGATCTGATCCCGATAGAGCGCGGCCTGTTCGTAATCCAGCCGCTCGGCGGCCTGAGTCATTAACTGCCCTCTTTCCTGTAGTACATCGGTTGTTTTGCCTTGCAGAAACTGCACCGAGGCTCGCACATCGCTGGCATATTGTTGTTCGCTCACCAGATCCACACAGGGCGCGCTGCAGCGTTTGATCTGGTATTGCAGACAGGGACGGGAACGGTTGGCAAAAAAACTGTCTTCACACTGGCGTACCGGAAACAGTTTTTGTAATAATTTCAAGGTATCACGGGTTGAGCCGACATTCGGATAGGGACCAAAATACTGGCCTTGCCTGGAGCGCGCGCCGCGGTGAAAACTGAGCCGGGGAAACGACTGATGGCTGGAAAGATAGATATAAGGATAAGATTTATCGTCTTTTAACAGCACGTTATAGCGCGGCTTGAATTCCTTGATGAGCGTATTTTCAAGCAGCAGGGCTTCGCTTTCGGTGTGGGTTACCGTTACTTCAATATGCCGCACCCGGGAAACCATGAGCTGAATGCGTGCATTTAATGAACGGCTGAAATAGCTGCTGACACGGCGTTTCAGGTCACGCGCCTTGCCCACATACAACACCTGCCCCTCGGCGCCGATCATGCGATAAACGCCGGGGTGACAGGTCAGTGTTTTCAGAAAGCTTTTGGCATCAAATTCTTCCGTCGCTGATGCTTGTTCAGACATGGTGGTAATGGCTTAGTGAGTCAGTTTCCGAATAGCATCAAACACATCCTGAAACTGCTGCACGGTCAGCCGTTTGGTCTGGGTGTTGTAGCGGCTGCAATGATAGGAATCAATCAGATGCCGCTCACCGGGCAAGGCAAATTGCGCGCCATGAGCAAAGGCATAATCTTTTTGTTTCAGTTGCAAGGCCTTGATGACGGCCCGGTGCGCGATAGTGCCTAATGCCAGCACCACGGAATGGGGTTTCAGGGCGCTTAATTCGGCTTGCAGAAAAGTATTGCAACGATTGATTTCATCGCCGCTGGGTTTGTTTTCCGGCGGCAGACATTTGACTGCATTGGTAATGCGGCAATGGATGAGTTGCAGACCATCATCGGCAGACAAAGATTCAGGCGCACTGGCCCAGCCATTTTTATACAGAGTTTCATACAGCAGAATACCGGCAAAATCTCCGGTAAAGGGTCGCCCGGTGCGATTGGCGCCGTGCATACCGGGAGCCAGCCCCACAATCAGTAAATTTGCCTGCTGCGCACCGAAAGCGGCTACCGGTCGGGCATGATAGTCCGGTTTTTGTTGCCGAATATCGGCCAGAAAAGCAGCCAGACGCGGGCATGCCGTGCAATTCAGATCGAAACAATCAGCTTTCGATGACATTATGCCGAATCGCCATGCGCGTCAGTTCCACATCATTGGAAACATCCAGTTTTTCATAAATGCGATAACGATAGGTGCTGACCGTTTTCGGGCTGAGACACAAGGAATCGGCAATATCACTGATGCCAATGCCCTGCGTGACCATCATCATGATTTGCATTTCACGTTGCGAAAGAGAGGCGAATGGTGAAGTGGTATCGATTCCGCCGAGTGAGGCCAGGGTCATCTTCTGCGCAATGGAAGCGGCAATAAAGCGTCGCCCTTTCGCTACCAGACGAATGGCTTCGATCATTTCAGCCGCCGGACAGCCCTTGGTTAAATAGCCCATCGCTCCCGCTTCCAGTAATTGCGCCGGAAACGGTTCTTCCGCATGGACGGTCAAGGCAATAATCTTTAATTCAGGCTGTATGCGCAACAGTTTGCGCGTACTTTCCATGCCGCCGATACCCGGCATATTGACATCCATGAGTACCAGATCCGGTTTATATTGCTTGACCAGATCAATAGCCTCTTCACCACTGGAGGCTTCGCCTACTACTTCAAAATCAGCTTCCTTGCTGAGAATTCCACGCACGCCGGTACGTACCAGTTCGTGATCATCCACCAACAAAATCGACAACATGAGCAACACCCAGGGTAAAACAAGAAGGCCCGATGTTAGCAGAATGCTGGCTGGCTGGCGAAGTCTGCATTCATGATTTTTCAATTCCACTCGGAAAACAGGTTAATACTCTCTGTATCCGCCGTGAAGAACGGATTCGGGTTAATCGCTCAACCATTCCCGAATGGCTTCCTGGCTGGGCAGGCCGCCACTGTGAACCAGCTTGCCATCCAACACCACGCCGGGAGTGGACATAACGCCAAATGCCATAATTTCGGCCATATCGGTGATTTTTTGTACTTCAACTTCAACCCCGGTCTGTGCTGCAGCCTGAGTGATGAGGTTTGCCGTGGTTTCACAGTTGCGGCAACCACTGCCGAGAACCTTGATGTTTTTCATGTGCATGACTCCCATAAAAAAATAAAATGTCAGCTGATCAGGTTAAAACCCCAGCCTACCAAAGTAAAAGCCACAGCCAACACGGCTGCAAAAAGCGCCAGTGCCGGCCAGCGGATGACCTTGCGCAGTATCAGCATTTCCGGCAATGACAATGCGGCCACACTCATCATTAAAGCCAGCGTGGTGCCTACTGCAACGCCTTTGCCGAGCATGGCTTCGGCCACCGGGATGATGCCGGTGGCATTGGAATACAGTGGAATACCCAGCAACACCGCGCCGGGAACGCTGTACCAGTCTTTGCCGCCCAGATGTTCGCTGACCCAGGCGGCCGGCACAAAGCCGTGAAACAGTGCGCCAATGGCAACGCCGGCCAGTACCCATACCCAGATACGACCGATAATCTCTTTGACTTCGGCCAGTGCGTAACGATGACGCGCAATCAGGCTATTATCGGTCTGCAGGCGGGCGGCCTCTCCCATATGAATTTTCCACACATATTCTTCAACCCAACGTTCGGGATGAAAAGCCTGCATAACCAGACCGCCGAACCAGGCCACCGTCAGACCGGCCGCTATATACAAGGCGGCCAGTTTCCAGCCCAGCACGCCAACCAGAATCACCGCAGCCACTTCGTTAATCATGGGGCTGGCAATCAAAAATGAAAAAGTCACGCCCAGCGGAATTCCGGCTTCCACAAAGCCGATAAACAGCGGTACAGAAGAACAGGAACAAAAAGGCGTAACAGCCCCCAGACTAACCGCCATGGAACGCGCCTGCCAATCCGGCCGACCGCGCACAAACTCCCGCACACGTTCAGGTGATAACAGAGCGCGCAACAATCCCATAACATAAATTACCAGCAACAAAAGCACGAAAATCTTGCTGCTGTCCATAATGAAAAAGTGCACGGCATCCGCTGCCCGTGAACCGGCCTGCATGCCAAATAACTGGTAAGTCAGTAAATCAGCGAAAGCGTCAAACATGGCTTGTGTTCCCTTGTGTTTGTGGAATCTTGAGCTCCGGTAATTTCAATGATAATAAGGCCGCCACTAGCACGAATCCGGCAGACCACCACAAACAACCCGGCAGACCCTGGGTCTGGTACACCAGTCCGGATAATACCGTGCCCGCCAGGCGTCCGCCGGCATTGGCCATATAATAAAAACCCACATTCATGGATACTTTTTCAAAATCGGAATAAGCCAGGATAAGATAGGAATGCAAGGCAGAATTAATGGCAAACACGATGCCGAAAAGAATCAGCCCGACCACCAGCACCGGCCCCGCCGGCCAGCCCTGTCCCAGGCCAATCGCCATACCCATCGGCAGCAACACCAGCAGCATGGCCCAAAATCGCGCACTGCCACTGTCCGGTCCATGATGCTGATGACTGCGCGCCAGCAGTTTCGGAGCGCTGGCCTGCACCAGACCATAAGCGATTACCCACAGCGCAATAAAGCTGCCAACCTGGGTAAAGGACCAGCCTAATACAGCGTTCAGAAAGACCGGCAGCCCCACCACAAACCAGACATCCCGTGAGCCGAATAAAAAGAAACGGGCGGCCGATAACCAGTTGATCGCGGCACTGTTGGAAAACACCTGGGTGAATTTGGGTTTGGATTTCATCTGCCCCACCCCGGATGGCAGCAACAGCAGGGTGATCAGCAGTACCAGAGCCAGCATGGCCGCCAATACGAACAGGGCATTGCGAAAACCTATCCATTGCAACAGGGCTGCCCCAACAAAAAAACCGCCCCCCTTGAGCGCATTTTTGGAACCGGTCAGTATCGCCACATATTTAAACAGACGCGCATTGTCGGCCGCATGGCCGGTGATGCTTTTCACGGTAGCCTTGGCCGACATCTTGTTCAGATCCTTGGCGATGCCGGACAGTGCCTGAGCCAGCATGACATAAGCCACTGTCAACCAGGCATCCGGTACGGTCAGCATCAATAAGGCCAGCACCTGCAGGATCATACCGATGTGCATGGTCCGATTCAGGCCGATACGCGCGCCTAGCCAACCCCCTACCAGATTGGTGACAATACCGAAAAACTCATAAAACAGAAACAGCATGGCCACTTCGAAAGGCGAATAACCGAGCTGGTGAAAATACAGCACCACCAGCATACGAATGGCACCATCGGTAATGGTAAATGCCCAGTAACCGGCGGTAACCGTCAGATAGTTGCGGATTGCGCTGTCCATCAGTAAATTGCCCTACAGGCTGGAGGCTACTTTTTCGACTAAATCCAGCATACGGTTCACATAGCCCCATTCATTGTCGTACCAGGCATAAATCTTCACCTGGGTGTTATTGATGACCATGGTTGAAGGTGCATCGATAATGGACGAGCGCGGATCATTGACATAATCCACCGAAACCAGCGGACGTTCTTCATAGCCCAGAATGCCTTTTAATTCTGCCTCGGCCGCTGCCTTGAAATAGCCATTGACCTCTTCCACCGTAACCGCTCGTTCGGCTTCGAAAACAAAATCGGTCAGTGACGCATTCAACAACGGAACCCGTATGGCATGACCGTTAAGGCGGCCTTCCAGCTCGGGGAAAATTTTTGTAATGGCTTTGGCTGAGCCGGTGCTGGTGGGAATCAGAGACTGGCCGCAGGCGCGTGCCCGGCGTAAATCCTTATGCCCTTTATCCACAATGGTCTGAGTATTGGTGATGTCATGGATGGTGGTCATGCAACCGTGCTTGATACCAATATTTTCATGCATCACCTTAACCACAGGTGCCAGACAATTAGTGGTGCAGGATGCAGCCGTCAACAACTGATGTTGTGCCGCGTCATAGTGCTGATCATTAATACCATAGACCACATTCAAAGCGCCCTCTGTGGGAGCCGCGACAATGACTTTTTTTACACCCTGAGCAAAATAACCCTGTAATAACTCTGGTTTTTTATGGTGCTTGCCGGTAGCCTCAATGACAATATCACAGCCGGACCAGTCACAGTCCGACAGCAGGGGCTGGCTGGAGTAGCTTATTTTATGCTCGTCAACATGAACGCTTGATGGGTCAGATTGTGCCCGGCAGTCATGCCCCCAGCTACCGTGTACCGAATCAAATTGCAGCAAATGAGCCGCAGTGCGCGCATCACAGGCTGTTTCATTAATATGAGTAAACTGTATGCCCTGCCGATCCCAGCCGGCCCGTAAACCCAAACGCCCCATGCGTCCAAACCCGTTAATTCCGATAGAAATGCTCAAAATATTCTCTCCCTGGCTCAGCAGCAGGATTGACCGCTGGCCGTGGATGAACAGCAGCTTGCCTGTGTTTCATCAGGCTTGTGTTCGCTGCTGATCAGGTTCAATGGGATAGAGGCTGATGCCGCTGGTTCGGGCTCTGCTGTCTCAAAACCGGCCTTGTCATCAAAGGCAAAATCCAGTTTTTGCGCCGCTTCATCACGGATATGGCGGGCAATTTCGATAACCGTCGCAATCTGTTCCTGCCGGATGCCCATGGCTTGCAGTTTATCCAGTTGGCACAGCCCCATGTCGGGATGTTTGCTGGCAATGCCAGCCGCCAGTGATACCAGCGCGACGATGGAACTGTGTAGTTGGGGTGCGGGTGGGGTTTGCTGATTCTGCATCGGTTTTCTCCGGCTTGTTTAAGAACGCTTTCACAAGAAGACGCAACAAGCGGCAAAAAGATGCAAATTATTTTTTCAGATCAACTGTGGGTGTTTCCTTGCAATCAAAACAGCAGACGTTGCCCTGCTCATCAAACTGAACTTTGCAAACCGTTTTTAAGGCCTGCTTAAGACGCTTTCTGGCGCGTTGTACCCGTGATTTGGCCGCGCTCAAAGCCATGCCCTTTTGCTGCGCGTAGTCGGCTTGCCTCATCCCTTCCAGATCACAGCAGCTGATGGCTTCCCGATCCTCCTGCTGCAAACGGCTCAGGGCACGTGGCAGACAGGCTGAAAGTGTCTCCAGAGTGGTAATTTCCGGCTCATGCGCGGCCAGTTCGGTGTGCAGGTCAACCAGTTGAGGCTGACGGCGTAAATGATCAACCAGCTGGTTACGGGTTACCCGAAACAGCCAGGCACGCGGGTTTTCCAGTGAACAAAAGCCGGCACCCTGCGCCAGCGCTTTGACAAAGGTATCCTGCAACAAATCTTCGGCCAGGCGAGGATCATCCAGACGACGGGTCAGATAGCCCCGCAGTTCGGCTTCGTGGTTTTTCCAGGCTTTGACAATGCAATTCATGAAGGCTACTTTGTTGAATGGTTAAAAATTCTCACGTATTGGAATGGCTGTCAACGATATTTAATACCGGTATCCGTCATGAAGGTGCGGACTCAGGGAAAAATCAGAAAAGGGAAATTCGAGGGCAAAACCAAAAAAGGGATTATGGCGCACATGAGTGTAATGAAGCACGCCAACAAGATTTTCGGATGGCTACCATTTAGAGTCAATAGAGACTGACTTTGTAATCTGGCGGAGGAGCAGGGATTCGAACCCTGGATGGGCTATAAACCCATGCCGGTTTTCAAGACCGGTGCATTCAACCGCTCTGCCACCCCTCCTGTGCGTGCGAAGGATACATCATCTTTTGCCTGTCATCCAGTCTTGACGTACTATTGATTCGTCATTTTGACATTTTTCCTGATCTGAAAGGAACCAAACCCCAGATCGTGCCTCTAAGTACGTAACTAAATTTCAGCTTTTAAGGAGCTACTTCGTTATGCAACCATTTGACCAATCCGTAATTTCACCGTCTCAGTCGGCGCTTTCGACCAACAAGGTGTTGAGAAACACCTATTCGTTGCTGGCCATGACCCTGATCTTCAGTGGTATTACAGCCACTATTTCCACGCTGGTGCAAGTGCCCCCTATGTTCTCGCTCATCAGCATGATTGCAGCCATGCTGTTGGCCATGTTTGTTTTGCCCAAACAAGCCAATTCAAGCAGCGGTATTGTGCTGGTATTCGTTATTACCGGTTTGCTAGGTTTCTCGCTAGGACCTATATTGAACCAGTATCTGGCCATGCAGAATGGCGCGCAGATTATTACCCTGGCGTTTGCCGGAACCGGCGTTATTTTTCTGGGGCTATCGGGTTATGTGCTGACCACAAAGCGTGATTTCAGCTTTCTGGGTGGTTTCCTGATGGTTGGCTTTTTGGTTGTTCTGGTCGCGATTGTTGCCAATATTTTCTTTAATATACCGGCACTTTCGCTGGCTATTTCGTCAGCGGTTATTTTTATTATGAGTGGTTTCATTCTGTATGATACCAGCCGCATTATTAACGGTGGCGAAACCAACTATATTATGGCAACTATCGGATTATATATTAATATCTTCAATATATTCATTCACTTGCTGAATATTCTTGGCATTATGTCTGATGATTGATTGTCGCTATTTTGGTTGATCTGAACCCCGGCTGCGGCCGGGGTTTTTATTGGAGGGAACAAAAATGGACTGGATGAAAATACTCTCTGCCGGCTTTGCCATCATGATGCTGATCTATCTGTGGCCACGCGCCATGCACATGATCAAGCACAGCCCGAAAGGCAGTAGCTCTGACTGGCAGGCTTTTCTGTTGCCTATAGTGGCAGTCATCGGCTTTGTGGCACTACTTATCTGGATGGTCAGACATTGACAGCGGTTAACGACTCAATAACTCATCTCTGGTTTCAAGTTATTTAATGACTGTAAAATTAATAAGTTATACGTCAATCATATAACTGACCTTAGTTTCAAATGCTCAACGAACGGAATAAAATCCCTGTCTATAAACAGTAATGGCAGTTTATTTTCTATACAGTAGGTTGCAATGATTACATCCACTGTTTTTCGGATGGTTATTTCTTTCTTTCTGAGTTTGCGAAAATGGTCAGCACTTTTAATGGCTAATTCAGTATTCAAGAGGTTGTACAGGGTTAATGATGTCAGAACATTTTTTGCGGCCTTATAGTCAGCGTCACTTCTAAAGCCCTGCAGTACCTCTGTCAAAATCAGATCACCAATGGCGATCTTTTCAAGGCCCAGCTTTTCATCCAGTGTATTAGTGGCTGTATTCTCAACACCATTAAAATAATCAATCCAGACACTTGAATCGACCAATATCATTCAATGCTTCTCATTTCAGCCAGATCTCCCTCCCACTTTAGTTTTCCCCTTAGTGCCCTTATCGAGCTTTGCTTATTGAGCCTGACCAGCGCCTTGAGGCCCAGTTCTACGGCTTCTTTTTTTGTTTTAAGACCCGTTGCTTGTAACGCGTCAGCCATTAACTCATCATCTATTTCAATGTTGGTTCGCACCGCAGCCTCCAATGTGTATGATTAATCCAATCTATACACAATATAGCTGGGAGCCTATAATAATACAAATCAACCCGATCCTATATGAGCTCCACACATTGAATAGCAAGCTGCACTCGGCTTTGCCCCAGTTTGATGTTCAACTGCCGTCTGACATCACGGTATCCTTCGCGTGAGCCCACCACCGTATAGCTACCCGGTCGTAAGGACAGTTCTTTATGTTGAAACGGCTGGTAACGCCCTACTTTGTAGATGTCGATTTGGGTTTGATTGTCGGACTGTATGCTTACCTGGGCAGGTACTGAAGCCTGTGAGACCAGTTTTTCCAGTGCTTGCAGTTGTTCAGCGGTTTTTTTGTATTGTGGTTTTATAACAGCCTGAGATTTTTTCACAGTCGTGCGGGCTTTAACCAGGGCTTCCGGAGAAGTGATACGCTGCGGCACAGACAATAAATATTCCATTTCAGCAGACAGTTGAGCCAGTTTCGAAGTGCGTTTAATGCCACTGCGCGCCACACTGACGCTCGTATCTATGTTCAGAATATCCTGCCAGGCCGTTGTTGCCTGTTGCCAGCGTTCTGCCTTTTCCAGCTTTTCAGCCCGCTGGCGATAGGCGGCTATTCTTTGTTGCCGCAGACCTGCTTTGGCTTACGCGATACCGTCAGATACTTGCACATTATCCGGTTCAATATCGTGCGCCTGGCTGAATAAATCCAGCGCTGTCTTATATTTTTTATGGCTGACCGCCAGCAATGCTTCACTCATTAAACGATGAAAGTGCTCATCTGCAAGTCGGGCTTGTGCTTGTTGCAGCTTTTCCCGGGCGGCTTTCGAATCCTTGTCCAAATCGAATGCCTGTTGATACTCCAGCATGGCTAATGCCTGAATGCCCTGTTCGGTATAACGGTCCCCGCTTACCAAATGACCTGCCACCTCATCCATGACGGCCCTTCTTTGCAGTCCCCGCTTTGCCTGATGATTGTCCGCGTCTATTTTAAGTGCCGTTTCAAAAAATACCTGAGCCTGTTCACCCTGCCCGTTTTCAAGCGCCTGGTCACCGGATTGCAATTGTTGCTGCAAGACAGCGGGCATTTGTTTCTGCACCTTGATGAGAATATCTGTGGCCGCAGAAAAGTGTATTTCAGCCTGATCATATTGCTCATCAGCAAAGGCTTCATCGCCATTCGCAGCCTGTTTAAGTGCGGTTTTCCAGTCACTTTCAGCCCATAATTCCGCTGATTTTTTCCGCAGACTACTTTGCAGGGAAAGAAATTTTGCCAGGGCGGCTTCTGCCTGAGTGCGATCCCCACTGGCTGCCGGAGCCTGCACTTTGTCATCTTTAACGCTTGCAGCCGGTTGATGATTACTGAGCGCCGCTGATTGGGCGGAGGGGCTGGTGCCTGGGCTTATGTCTTGAGAAGCCGGTGCGGTCATGCGCGGCAAGACCCAAAATACAAAAACCGCCAATAAGCTTATAATCGCCAGACCCAGCAACAATGTTGCAATGGATACTGACTTTTCTGTTGTCATAAGGCTGGCTTGCTGCCTGCATCGGCAGCCTGTGGAGCAAATCCGGTTTCCTGCATGTAGATCTTTCGCATCAACTGACGCCACTCACTAAACTGGGTTTCGGCGGTTCCGCTCAGTTTGCGGGTTTTGCCTTCCACTTCTATGACCACCGGATCAATATCATCATTGAAAGAATCTGCCAGTTCCTTGATGGCATCGGAATGAATTTTGGCACCTTCGGAAATTTCCATACCGCTGGAAATGGCCCATACGCCTCCGGATGCCAGTACAGCGGTGGCCGTGTGCGATGTATGCCGTCCGCCATAAGCTTCATTGGCAATAGCCGCCGCTATGGCCAGCGCACCCAGAATTTTACGTGTGGTCGCCTGGCGATCCACTTCCTGTTTGGCTTTAATCTCGGTCAGATAGGATTCCCGCCAGTTCAGGTAAGGGTCCCACATGCGATCGTAAAGATTACTGTAATACAGATTCAGCGTATCCAGAAACATATACTCACGTTCCCGCAAGCGCATGATACGGGCCATATTGGGATCATTTTCCGAAGGCAGACGCACAACCTGCCAATGACCGTCCCGGTCGGTTTTCAAATAGGCTGCATAAGGATCCGGGGCGACATCTTTGGCAAATTTCAGCGTTGAAACATCCCTTATTCGGCGTAATTCCCTGTTGCTTCTTTCCTGACGAGCCTCTAACAGGTCATTGGCCAGCAGATTGTAGAAATTCTGAAAAGGATCCTGAGCACCTTTTGCGGCATCCCGATAGTTTTCCTGCTCTATTTCTTCCTCATACGTGCGTTCGAACCATTGTTCGCCGGTAGCATCCGTCACTTGTACAGCCACTTTCAGACGCTCACCGTTGGATTCCAGAATACGGCCCGAGATCAGCAGATTCAGGCTGCTGTCCGCCTCCGGCGTTACCTGAACACTGCCCCATTGCCCGCTGCGTTCCAGAGTGCGTTTCAAATGAAACGGAATATAACGACTTTCGGCTTTCATTAAACTGGCATCGTAGAATTCATCTTCATCCACTTCCTGCCTTTCAGCAATCGTGAAGATTTCTATATCCACATCCAGCAATGCATCCGCCGGAATTTCTGTTTGTGCGTAGCGAATTTGTGTGTCATCCACTCCACGTGTGCCGCCCATGCTCTGACACCCAGAAAGCAGCCCCAGTATCAATAACAGGGTTATAAAAGGAAAAATATCAAAATTAAACCGTTGCGGCATGCTTATTATCCTTGCTTGTATTTGCGGTATTCATCCCACAGGCGTTCTTTTAACTGTGGATCAGTTTCACGTTCTGCCGCTTCACGTAACTGGCGGGCCACAATGTCATCATCATCACCAGAGGGAATCGGTTTACTGCGGCTCGGGCCGTTACCTCCAGCGCGACCACCGGCTGAGGAGTCGTGCTTGTCACCCCCTTTAGTGGAAGCAGTCTGGCCGACCTGTTGTGTATTATGCGCATTTCTTTCAGAACCTTCGCTGCTTGCCTGCCCGCCGGAGCGGGACTGTTTTGCCTGATTTTCTTTTTCGCCGGCAACACCCTTATGATCAGCCTCGGCATTGCCGGATGACGCTGCAGCTGATTGTGAGCCTTCTCCCTGTCCCTGCTCCTGCCCTCCAGCCGATGATGAGGCACTGCCGGACTGGCTGGAGGAATGCTCCGCCTGTTGCCGAGCCAATTCGGTTTCCTGCAGCAAATGCTCATCAAAGACACCGATGGATTGGGTTAATTGTTCATCCAGGCGATACAAAGCCGCGTGACTGTCAGGCAGTGGTTGAACAACGATGTGCCGGGTTGAGGCTCGCCGGTCATTAAGCTGCGTAGGGTCATTCACTTTATGACCACCGTTTGAATAGATTGCATGCAGACTCTGTCTGGCCTGGGCTATTCGGGCATCCAACTGTTTCAGGTGCGTGTTGAGTGAGTCAAGCTGAACGTCATCAACAGGAGATGTGTATTTAACACGCTCGATTTGTGCTAACAAATCCTCTCTGGCCGCTTCCAGTAAGCTAATTTCACTTTTGACAGCGACAGCATCCTGAGCCGCACAGGGCATAAGTACAAGCAGCAAAGCCATACAGTAAACAGCCAGCATGCCAGGTAACAGAAAATAACGCCGCACAGGTCTCGCAATATTCATGCTAATTAGTGTCCGGCAGAAAACTCGCTATTTTCGAGGGGCTATGACCCCGCCCGCCGTCGAATTCAGTCAATTGCCTGCATTTTTGGCCA
>JAHXHF010000289.1 GCA_025656895.1 gamma proteobacterium symbiont of Bathyaustriella thionipta | reverse complement strand
TTATAAGTTATTTCTATCGGTAGCATGAGCATGCTTATGAATGGTTTTTGCCAAACAAGATTCTTAAAAAAACAGTGAAACTTCAGTTTCCAGATACCGTACCCGTTCAATGACTACATCAGGCGGTGAGGGTTCGGCGAAGGTCTGAGGTCGGGTTCGTGCAGCAATGAACTCGCGTAATACCTGCCGGCTGATCCACAAAGAGCGACTGGCTCGATACGCTGTCTTGAGAGCATTTAACGCCTGCTCATGTAATGGTGCGCTTGCTACGTTGGTATAGATCAGAATATTGGTGTCAATAAAGATCGGCTTATCGTCCATTGTCACCATACATATCCTCTCTGCGTAAGTTCAACCCTTCCGGCCAGGGGCCGAGATCATCAACTGGAAAATCCAGTGATTTACTGTGAGTGGCTCCTCTACGCAGTCTGGCCCGTTGCTTTAAAAAATCCACAAAATCTTCCACTTCAGCTATCCGCTCGGTAGGAAGAGATTGAATTTTCTCTATTAATACTTGTGTACTGTGCATGACCATTATTGAATGTTCCTAAACTATTTTTAGACACCTTTCGAGTCTGTATTTAGTCAATATAAATCATTACAGTCCTCAACGAAAGCAGCGCGCCACTCATGATCCGGAGAATTATGAATTATGGGGACACAATACTTAATTGCGCATTACCCCCTTCACAGTGACCCTGTTGATCCGCGTGAGTTCAGGTCTATTCAAGACTGGCATGAATACAACGCAACACGCCGTAATCCACGCGGCCATCCAGTGCATCAAATACCGGTTTAAGCCGCTGGCCTTCGCCCAGGTCAAGCAGCATGTCCTGTATGCGGCTGATTTCTTTTTCATCCAGTTCGACTACATCATTCAAGGCTATTTTGTCTTTTTCTATGCCATCTGCCAGATGACTGTAGATGGTGGTGGCTTTCAATTCACGCTGCCTGGCAATCTCTTCAATATTCAGGCCACTGCGAAAAAGTTCGATGCTTTCGGCTACTGTGTCACTTTGCTGGCTGGCTTTTGTGGTGCCGGCGGGATGTTCGGCCAGTACCTGTAAAAAGGCTTCGGCATAAGATTCCAGCTTGCGTTCACCAATGCCCGATATGCGTGCCATTTGCTGCCGGTTTTCAGGATGATATTCCATCATGGACAGCAGTGTACTGTCGTGAAAAATCACATAAGGCGGTACGCCCTGCTCTTCGGCCAGCTCCAGTCGTTTTTTACGCAGCGCCTCCCATAGTTCACCTTTTGCACCCGCAAAAGAGGATTTGCGTTTTTTGGCGGCCTTGCGTTCGGCTTTTTGTTCTTTGCGCAGAAACAGACTTTGCTCACCTTTCAAGATGGCGCGACAGGTTTCGCTCAGGCGCAAGCCGCCATGCCCCTGTTGATCGACTTGCAGCAGACCTTGCGCGATCAGCTGCCGATACAGGCCTTTCCATTGAGTCGCATTCAGTTCATCACCTACGCCGAAGGTGCTGATCTGATCATGGCCGAAAGATTGTATGCGCTCATTCAATTTACCCAGCAGCACATCCACCAGATAGGTCACGCCAAATCGCTGGCCGGTGCGATAGACACATGACAGCGCCTTCTGTGCGGCCACCGTGGCATCCCAGGTTTCCGGTGGATTCAGACAGGTATCACAGTTGCCGCAGGGTTCGTCCATAGGGTCACTGAAATACGCCAGCAGCGCCTGGCGACGACAAGTGGTCAGCTCGCAATAACCCAGCATGCGTTCCAGTTTCTGGCTTTCAATACGCTTGTGCGCTTCATCCGCATCGGAATTGACCACAAACTGGCGCAGAGTCACTACATCCTGCAGTCCGTAAAACAGCAAGGCTTCCGCCGGTTCTCCATCACGCCCGGCACGGCCGGTTTCCTGATAATAGGCTTCCAGACTTTTGGGCAGATTAAGATGCACCACATAGCGCACATCGGGTTTGTCTATGCCCATACCGAAAGCAATGGTGGCGACCATCACCACGCCGTCTTCACGCAGAAAACGCTCCTGATTGGCGGCCCGTTCCTGCTTGCTCAAGCCGGCGTGATAAGGCAACGCTTTAATATCCTGCTGCTGCAACCAGGCGGCCGTTTCATCCACCCGGCGGCGTGATAAACAGTACACAATACCGGCCTGATCGGGATAATCCAGCTTGATAAAACGTAATAATTGCTGACGGGTACTGCTGCTATTGGCGGCCACCCGATAACGGATGTTGGGACGATCAAAGCCGCTGATGAATTGTTGCGCCTGCTCCAGCCCCAGACGCTGCACAATTTCCTTGCGGGTGGGTTCATCGGCGGTGGCGGTCAGTGCCACTCTGGGGATTTCAGGAAACTGCTCATGCAGGGCCGAAAGCTGAATATATTCCGGGCGAAAGTCATGCCCCCATTGGGAAACACAGTGAGCTTCATCAATGGCA
This sequence comes from gamma proteobacterium symbiont of Bathyaustriella thionipta, assembly GCA_025656895.1. Classification (GTDB taxonomy): domain Bacteria; phylum Pseudomonadota; class Gammaproteobacteria; order Chromatiales; family Chromatiaceae; genus JAHXHF01. The sequence goes on along the minus strand of JAHXHF010000289.1, from coordinate 13,047 downwards.
AACAAGGCGATTCTGATCTGTCGTAATAAATCCTGAAAACCGCTGCTCATCAAGCGTTCCGGGGCTACGTATAGCAGATCAATTTCACCGGCAAGCAATTGCGCTTCAATCTGCCGGGCCTGGGTAACATCCATAGAAGAATTAAGCGCGGCCGCTTTCACGCCCAGTTGTTGCAGGGCTACTACCTGATCCTGCATCAGGGCAATCAGGGGTGATACCACAATGCCCACGCCTTCGCGCAGCAAGGCCGGAATCTGGAAGCACAGGGATTTGCCGCCGCCGGTTGGCATCAGCACCAGCGCATCGCCACCCGCAAGCAAGGTATCAATAATGGCTTGCTGGGATGAGCGAAAGCTCTGGTAGCCGAAAACCGATTGCAGAACCTGTAAAGCCTGCTCAGAAGTTTTATTCATTTGCGATCATGCTGTTATTTCAATGAGCCGCCCGCTCACCCCATATTTCTTCAAGCCGTTGATCACGACCGCAGTTCCAGCGATAAAATTTGTAGCGTAGCGGGTTTTTTTTGTAGTAATCCTGATGATAACTTTCCTTGCCTTTTATGGGATAAAAAATGCCGGCATCCGGTATTTTGGTAGCTATTTTTTTATCCGGAAATTCTGCTGCCACTTTTTGCCGGGATGCTTCCGCCAGCTTTCGCTCTTCTTTATTGGCTACAAAAATAGCACTGAGATAACTATGGCCTTTGTCACAAAATTGTCCCCTGTTATCAAAAGGATCGATATGTATCCAGTAATAATCCAGCAAGTTCTGATAGCTGACTTTGTCCGCGTCGTAAGTGACTTCTACTGCTTCATAATGTCCCTGATGGTTACCGTTATAGGTTGGATTTTCAAGTGTACCGCCGGTAAAACCGGAAACCACATCGCTCACACCCGCTAGTTTTTCAAAGTCTGATTCCATGCACCAGAAACAGCCACCGGCAAAAACGGCTTTAGCCGCTAATACATGAGCCGACAACAAGAAGCCCAATAATAAAAAAGCAATATAGCCCGTTTTTTTCATAAAATACCCTTAATCCGATTTGTCAGTATGTAAATTATTCAGCAACACCTGTATATCGATAATGCCCCGTAATCGGGTAATCAAACAGCATATCTTCAAGCCGTGGTCCCAGGCCGATGTTATGTACAATCAGCGGCCTCTGGCCATCTGTACTGCGTATTGCTGTTGCAATGCCAATATGCGGCACATTTTTCGAGACTGTCCAGGTCACCAGATCACCGGCTTTATAATCTTTGCCCGATTGAGTTACCGGCAATGACTTTCCGTGGCGTTCAAACAGCCGCCGCAGATTGGGGACACGCCGATGATCTATATTGCTGTCTGGCCTTTTCAAACCCCATATTTCAGGATAAGCCTGAAAATGGGCCGACATATCTTCATGTACATCTTTTTGCAGATCGATACCTAATTCTCGGTAGGCTCGAATCACCACATCGGTACAAACACCGATATATGCCGGCACATCACCCCCCGGATAATCAATCTTCCGATAATTGCCATTGTAAAAAACCAGATGTTCTGTTCGTTGTAATGCGGCATCAGATAGTTGTTTTGAAAAAGCCTCGCTTTCTTACGTATCTGCGTACACGCACAATGAAATAAAAAGTCCTGCACTGAATAGAACGGAGTAAGGCACCCATTTCTTTCGTAGGGATGGAATCATATTAGCGTTCTTCCAGAGTAATGGTGAGATTCAAGTCATCATCATTCAGATACAGCTCGCCATCCTGAATATTGCATTGTAACTGCATGGAACGCTTTATCATGGCTTCCACGCCCTTACAGTGCATCTGTATAATCCTGAGATTATGGAAGCGTGTCAGTTTTGTATGATGTTGCTGCCACCAGATGTTGGCTTTGGCCGGCTGATAGGTATAAATAATCACTTGTTGGGCACGCCCGCAGGCTTTGCGAATTCTTTTCTCGTCCGGCTGCCCCAGGTCTATCCATAGTTCAATCTCACCGGACAATGATTTTTGCCACAGATCAGGTTCACCATCTGAACTCAGGCCTTTGCTGAATTGCAGTTGCTCATGGGCATTGAATATAAAAGCCAGCAGACGCACCATAAAACGCAGGTCTGTTTCTGATGGATGTTGCGCCAGCGTTAATTCGTGATTTTGATAATAATGCCTGTCCATATTGGCAATATGCACAGTCGCTTTATGGATGGTGGAATTCAGAGCCATGAAGTCAGCTACGGCTACAGCAACTTGTTCAGTTGGGTAACATACTCTTTGGCCTGCTGCCGATTCAATCTGGCACTGCGCAAAAGATCGCCATTTTCAAGCCTGATTTGCAGGCGAGCCATACCTTTGCCGATGGTATTCATATCGTCTTTATCAATTTTTATAATCTGCCTTTTATCCAGTGTGCGGCTGCTGTGCGGCATTCTGTATTGCAACACCCAGTCACTTTGCGGTGATGCGGTTAATGTATAAAACTGATTAAAGTACAGTGATTGATAGAGATAGGCGTAATAAATGAGCAGTATGAACAGCATGGGAATATGCTTCCAGCGCCGGTTAAAATCGGCCAGACGAGAAGGTTTTTGAAAGGAAGGTATGCGTGACAGCAACCATAAAATCAAAGGTGCTGAAAACAATAGAACCGATACCATATGACTTTCGGCAGCCTGTATGACCAGTGTTGTCATGAAGCTCCTCTCTGTAAAGCTATCATCAATAATGCGGGGGCGGCTCATTGCCCGCTTGAGCCGGGGATGACAGCGCCACTTCCTGCAGTTCCTGTTTCATGGAAATGAGCGCGCTTTTCAGTCGCTTTATCTGATCTTCCTGCGCCAGCACCACTTTGGTCAGTTCCTGCAGGGCCGCGTCCTGATGGCTGATGCGTTCCTGCAAATCAATCAGAGCCTGTTGCTGTGTCATGCGGGTTTATCCTGTGCCAGCAAACCCAGCGGATCATCCGGGTCTATGCCGGGCATCAGGGGTAGTTTGCGTTGCTGGTGGGTCAGCTGGTACACCATACCCAGCCAGTTGCTTACCAGTGCTTCGGCTGTGTCATGCCAACTGTTGGGCAGATGCTGATTGATCAGTGGTTCGGGAAATTCGGGCAGTGCCTGATCCTTATGCAGCGCTTCATCCAGCCGCATACGATATTCATTGAGTATGGCTTTTTCGGTTTCACCGATATAACGCTGCGGAAACGGCGGGTAATCGCTTCTGTTACCACTGGCGTAAAGCAGCACTTCACGTTTGTATTCTTTCAGCAAAGAAATGGTGTCATATTCAGGATGCCCCTGAAAAAAGATAAATTTCAGGCCATCGGCACTGCTGGCCAGATGCACACCCACTTCTTCAGAACAGGCCAGAACACGCAAGCCGGCCTGCCTGAACTGTTGCAGGGAAACATCGTTCCAGCGTGAATGTGGCGCGTCAAAACGGGTATTGATATCGAACACCAGCGGATGCTGTTTATCAATTACCTGATGCTCGAAAATACCCCAGCGCTTCGGGCTGTGATGCGTTCTTTTCTGCGCGTAGCGAAACTGCATTACTGCGTGGGTAGCCAGACAGGAACACAGGGTCGAGGTTACATTTTCCGCGGCCCAGTCAATCACCTCGATCAGTGGCTTCCAGAAGGGCTGCTTTTCCAGCTCAGGGCCGCTGACATTGGCACCAGTGATAATCAGCGCATCCAGCCCGTCACGCTGCAAATCTTCGAAACGATCATAATATTGATCAATATGTTGTTGCGCGGCTTCGCTGCGTGGCAGTTCATCCAGCGTGAACGGATGCATATAAAACTGCGCAATCGGATTGCTTTCACCCACCAGCCGGAAAAACTGCCGTTCGGTAGCCGCCAACGCTTTGTCCGGCATCATATTCAACAGGCCGATGTGTTGTTCGCGTATGTGCTGGTGTTTGGCTTTTTCACGGCTCAGCACCGTGGTTTCACCCTGGTTGTGCAGGCGCGCGAAGGTGGGTAATTCATTGTGTGCGACCAGTGGCATCAGTCGCTCCGGGCTATGGCGGTTTGCAATAATTCCAGAAAGTCGCTTTCATCACGTACCTGCGCCACTTCCTGTGACGTAACCGTATAACCATGCGGTTGTGCGATGGCATCATAGCGCGGCAGGCGCGAATGAAACAGGCGCGGAAATACCCAGCGGGTGAAATCATCCGGATTCATTTGCGCCGCGTATTGCAGGTCGTGACTTTGCAGATATTCCGCCAGCTGCTCCAACAGAAATTCCGGGCGGTAATACAAAGGCTTGGGAGCACTTTGCGCGCGCTCTATCAGTTTTTGCTCTTCCGCTTCATCCGTTACTTTAATGTATAAAATCAGCGTGTGTTTGACCAGCAGATCAATCACGCCGGGGCTGTCCAGTTCACACAGGCTGCCGCCCACATCGTTGACAAAATGCTGATAACCGTAAATTTCTTTAGCCTTGCGAATAAAATCCGGTACATCCTGCATGGCGGCAATTTCGCCCTGGCGATACTCGGCCTGGCGGCGTTGAAAATCCTGCAGAGGAACTCCACCCTGCTGTGGATCGCCCAGCTTGCCGACAAAACTCAGTACCGGCCCCAGATCGTCGATCTTGATGTTGTTGCGTATAGAGATCCAGTCGTTACGCAACAGGTCACGCAGAAAGGCCGATTGCATGGCCTGCTGCTTGATCATATCCAGTAGGGATTCATCCAGATAACGCGTGCCAATACGATAGTCACCCGAATAATGAAACCAGTCATGCGCGCGCAGCATGTTGGACAAATAGGTCTTGCCCACGCCCGACATACCCAGCAGCGTAACACGGCGATTTTTCCAGTGACGAAATTCTTCTGTAGATAGTTTCACAAAACAGCTCCTGCTCAATGCGGGTCTATTATCAGACATCCGGCCTGTTGGCGAAAGTGTTACGAACGGTTGGCCGCAAAGAATGCTTAAATGATCAGGCTTATGCCGCTGATTCGTGCTGTATGTCCCAACCGGGAAATACAAGCACGGCAGGATGGCATTGCAACGCTCTTGCAAATACCTTTGCTCTTTCTACGCCCAACTGCACCCGGTTATTTTCAATCGCTGAAATAGTGGATTGCGGAATACCTGTGATTTCAGCCAGTTCATTTTGACTGAGTTCCTGAAACTCACGGAGTATTTTTACTGACTCACCCACCGAAACTTCGGTTTGTTTTTTTGCTTTTGTATAATGTTTCATCTTGCTTTTGCCTGTAATCGTGAGGTACAACTTTACCTGATTAAGGGTTGAGTTGCGGCAGCCCCATACGTTTGACCGGGCGGCGGCGAAACAGCCAGCGCAGGGGCTGTGGTTTGATCTGGCGCTTGAATTCGCGTTTCCAGCGGGAAAAATCATACAGCGGTTGACGTGCAAACAAGGCCGCTTCCAGTTCGGCCAGCAGTTCACGCACCTTGTCGGGGTTGGCTGTTTTATGAATACGGATGATATGTTCAGCCAGTTGCGCCATGGGAACCTGAGCCGGCAGACCCAGCCGCCGCGAGACCAGAAAACGCAATACCTGACTCCAGTCATCCGGGTCCTGCTCATTATCGGCGGCGCCTACGCAATACCACAAACGGGCTGAACGAGGCAGATTATCGGCAAACTTGCGCCGCAGACGATGCAGATGACGACGCGGTGATAAACGATAATACCAGGTCATCAACCATTGCCGCACAGGCTGGCTGACAGCGGCAAACCAATAGCCGAAGCGGCTGCTGTATTGGCGGCTGTGGCTTCTGATCCAGGTCCAGTAAAGCCCTGCGGTAAAAGCAATCACCGCCAGTGGCAACCACAGCAACCAGCCTATGCCGGGCAGGAAGGAGTCACCGCTGAAACCGTCTGCGGCATTACCCAGCAAACCCAGCTGCGGATTCAGCAAACGTCCGGGTAGCAAGGCTATTTCCTTGCGCTGGCGATTTACATTCCACCATTCAATACGCACGGACGGAATCTGCACCATGTTGCCGGTCTGCGGCACCAGGGTAAAACGGTCAATTCTTGTACCAATCAGCCGGCCCTGTTGGGAGATCGTGCCACTGACCTCGGTTGCTTCCCGATAAAGGCGGTGATTTTTGGAACGCAGTTGTGATTCCGGTGAGGGCAACTGGCTGCCACTCATGCCCTCGGCACGTTGTTCTATGCTCAGGGTCAGCGGTTTGCCTTCGCGCACATCTTCATCATTGATAAGTTTGGCACTCACTTCCAGGGCACTGAGCGGCAACCAGGGGCTTACCGAGGCATTCGCCGGCAACACCTCAAGCTGTTGACCGGCCGGTGTCTGTATCTTGAAAGGAGTGCCGCTTTCCAGCATACCACTGATGGTCAGGGACGGAATCTGTAACACGCCCGCCTGCAGCGCTGTTAACTGATAATACAGGCGTGTCACAATCTGCTGTTTTCCATTCAGCGTTTGCGCGCTGGCGCTGCGTTCGCCCAGTTCACGAAAGACCATTTCCGCCATGGGCGGTGCTTGCACATTGAGTGTTTTAAGATTACTGCTGCTGATTACATCAATACTGGCGATCAGGTTCTGGTGCACATAAGCCTGTTTCGCGTCCAGTTCAAATTTTACCTCGGGTGGCTGACTACCCGACATACGGCTTTGTGTTTGTTGCCCCGGGTAAGGTGGCGAACCCTGCTGGTTTGACCAACTGCGACTATAGCTATATGAATAGCTGTTACCCGGCCCGCGCTGATAACGATAATTGCTGTATTCTTGCGGCGCAGTCGGCGGCACGCCCACCGCGTTAGTTTGTGGCATGGGACGAAACTGTGAGCTGGGCGGGGGCTGCGCGACCAGCGTCATCGGCAGGCACAGCAGAAGCAAAGCCAGACTGACGGCTAGTGGAAAGAATTGATTGTGAGCCCATGTTTTCATTGATTCATCCTACCAGGGACGTGGCTCATACGGGGGCCGGCTCTGACCCTGCTGCTGACGGTAACGATATTCTTCCATCTGGAAACGGTTTTTCAGCAAATGCGCCGGATCGCCCTCAACATTATCCAGCCATTGTTCCAGTAAGGCATTTTGTGCCTTGCCTTCGGCGGACTGCTCACCACCCGCCGGCGTCTCTCCGCTCTGCATACCATCATCCAGCGGCTGGCCCATCTGGTCAAACTGTTGCGCCGCTTCAATCGGCTGCAATGATTCTGCCGATGGCTTTTCCTCTCCGGCATTTGAAGAACTACCCTGCTGCGGTGGCTGCTGGCCTTCACGTGCCTGCTGTTGCTGCTGGCCGGCCTGCTGTTCAGCGGCTGGCGCAGAAGACGGCTGGGGTTCGGTCGGCTCTTTTGCGGCGGAACTGTCATCCTGCTGTTGCAAGCCTTCATCCTGGCCCTGCGGTTCATCCTCTGCCCCGCTTCCTTCCGATGATGGCTGTTGATCCTGTTCGGAACCGGCCTCATCCTGCGTTTGCTGCTGGCCTTTTTGTTGCTCGGCCTGCTGCTGTTCATCGGATTGCTGTTCACCCGACTGTTGATCTTCGGAATCCTGCTCGCCAGACGCCTGTTGCTGTTCTGACGGCTCACCATCGCCCTCATCCGGCTGCTCTTGTGAATCGCCGCTAGCGTCATCGGTCTGTTCAGCGCTACTGTCATCCTCGGATTGTTGCTCACCCGACTGTTCCTGTTCTGACTGTTGCTCTCCGGACTGCTGCTCTTCCGATTGTTGTTCACCGGATTGTTGCTGTTGTTCCGATTCCTGCTCACCGGATTGCTGTTGTTCTTCTGATTGCTGCTCACCGGATTGTTGCTGTTGTTCCGATTCCTGTTCGCCCGATTGCTGCTGTTCTTCTGATTCCTGTTCACCGGACTGCTGCTGCTCTTCCGATTCCTGCTCACCGGACTGTTGCTGTTCTTCCGATTCCTGTTCACCGGATTGCTGCTGCTCTTCCGATTCCTGCTCACCGGATTGCTGCTGTTCTTCTGACTCTTTTTCGCCGGACTGCTGTTGTTCTTCCGACTCCTGCTCGCCAGATTTCTGCTCCTCTTTCTTTTCCTGCTGGTCTTTTTTCTTTTCTTCAGGCTGTTGTTTTTCCTCGCTTTTTTCTTCTTCTTTATTTTTGTCTTGTGCAAGCGTGGCCTGTGCCAGCAGGGTACGCGCCAGACTCCGGTTGAAACGCGCGTCTTCATTGTCCGGATTCAGCTTCAGTGCTTCATCATAGGCCTGCAATGCCTGCTCGTATTTTTGTAACTGGAAATAGCTGTTGCCCAGATTGTACAAGGCCTTCTCCGCCACTTCTTCGCGCTCGACCCGGGAAAACGCCTGTACCGCCGGCTGATACTGCTGCGCCCGGTACAGCGCCACGCCACGCCGATAATCGTCTTCAAACTGTTCCGCCGCCTGCGCGTAATCGCCCTGCCGAAACAAACGGGCAGCCTGTTGCTCATTATTTTCGAACAGGTCGGCGTGCGCGCCGGCTGACACCAAGCATAAACAAAGCAGTAGATAGCCTGGCTTTTTCATGCGCTCGCATCCTTCCAGGTACGCCGGAACACGGGTAGCAGCAACAGCATGAGTATGCCAATCGGATAATAAAAACGCTCATTCCAGACACGGGTTTTCTGCTGCGCCAATACCTGCGCGTGAGCAGTTTCATCAATAAAATTCAGTAAATCACGCGTATCACTGTCCTGATAACCGGCCAGCCGGTACAGGCCTTTGCCGGCTTTCGCCAGGGCTTCAAGCGCGGCTTCATTCAAAGCCGAAAGAATCGGCTGGCCGTCACGCCGGCGCAAACCCGCAACCTCACCACCTTGCGCGCTACCCACGCCAAAAACATGCAAATGAATATTTTTTTCGGCCATTTGAGTGGCGATCTCCACGCTCTGATCATCCGCAAAATCACCGTCGGTAATCAGCAACACATGGCGTCCGCTGTCTGCCGGTTGCCCGGCCAGCATCTGCCCGGCTCGCAGCAGCGCTTCACCCGGACGACTGCCGCGTAAGGTAAGCAGTTTTGTGGTCAGTGCCGGTAACTGCAAGCGTAAACTGGCGCCATCCTGGGTTAAAGGCGTAACCACATGCGGCCTACTGGCAAAGGCAATTAAACCCAGACGGGCCTGATGATTGTATTCAATCAGGTCCTGTATTTCCTGATGCGCGCGCAGCAGGCGCGAGGGGGCGACATCCTTTACATCCATGGAAGCGGATAAATCCAGCAATATCACCAGATCATTGCCGGGACGAAATAATTGTATGTCGTGAAAATCCCAACGCGGGCCGGCCAGCGCCAGTACCAGCAATATCCACAGCAGGCTCCACCACAGTGGCCGCTGCCAGCGCCGCCCGGAAGCAGCACCGTGCCGGGCGAGCAAATATGGCAGTAACTGTTCATCCGCGTAAGCCCGATAACGTTCCATATCATCTCTTGCCCGGGTCAGACGCAACCAGATTCCTACCAGCAAGGGCATGGCCAGCAACAGCAGCCAGCCGGGATGAGCAAACTGAAAACCGGCTTCAGACATGTTCGTGCTTCGCCCAGGTTCGCAAACGTGCATCAGGAAACAGTCCCTGCAACAGCAAAATCAGTAAAGCCAGTGCCAGCGGCCAGACATACAGAGGATGAGGAATCATAACGGTGCGTGAAGTGGAATGGCTTTTTTCCAGCTGATCAATTTGCGCGTAAATTTCTTCCAGCGCGGAAGTGTCGGTGGCACGAAAATAGGCACCTTTGGCCGCCGTGGCAATATCACGCAGCACCTGTTCATCCAGCCCCAGGTCGCTGCGATTGAGCAGGCGGCCGCCTTCCAGTATGGGCACCTGTTCACGATCGCTGCCGACACCGATAGCATAGATGCGCACACCTTCCTGCTGCGCCAGACGGGCGGCCTGCAAGGGTGGAATACTGCCGGCGGTATTTTCACCATCAGCAATTAAAATCAATACGCGTGAACCGGGCGGACGTTCACGCAGTTTCTTGACCGCCAGACCAATGGCATCACCCATGGCGGTACCCTGTCCGGCAATATTGGCGGTCACTTCCTGCAGTTGCAAACGCACCGCGTCCAGATCATAGGTAAGCGGTGAAATGGTATAGGCCTGACTGCCGAAAACAATTAAACCGATACGGTCACCCTGGCGACTGGCAATGAATTTGTCCATTACGCCTTTCAGTACCGCCATGCGGGTAAGCGGCTGATTATTGCGCGTGAAATCCATCGCTTCCATTGAATGCGAGGCATCCACCACCAGCATCAGGTCATAGCCTTCGCTGCGGGTTTCCTCCCAGGGTTCCAGCCATTGCGGGCGCATCATCGCCAGTGTCAGTAGCAGCCACAGCAACAGCGGCAGCAATAACTGCAGGCGGCGACTGACCGGCATACGCGGGCGGCGCGCGTGATAGCTTTCCTGTAAATGCGCCAGCGCGGGATGCAACAGTGTCTGCCGTTGTGAGTTCAGATCCTCATCCTGTGTATGCGGATGACGAATCCACAACCAGTACACCAGCGGCGGCAGCAACAACAAAAGCGCCATCCACGGCCATTGAAATTCAAACCCCATGAGCGTTCTCGATGCTGCTGTCACAATCAACCGCTTGTGTGGTCCAGGCCAGTGCGGCATTCACCAGTTGATGCAGGTCTGTGGCGCGTATTGTATTTTTACCGGCAGGCGCGTACAGCCCCTGCAGCAGGGGTTTTCCATATTGCGACCAGTCGAAGCCCTGCGGATCATGTTGTGCCAGCCAGTCCAGCCAGCGGCTGCCACTTAAACCGGCGCAGGAACGACGTCCGCAACGCGCCATCGCAATGCGTCGCATCAATTCAAATAATTCCGCCGAGAGCTGTTTGCCATCACCGCGATCAATGCGTTTGCGCAGGCTGTATAACTGCCGCGAGGCATCCTGCTGCCAACTGCCGCGCGGCATGCGGCGACGCCACTTGTACCAGTTCCAGGCCAGTGATAACAAGACGAAAGCCAGCAGCACAGCCGCCAGTAGCAGCCACCAGCCGGGCGCCGGTGGCCAGGCGCTGATGGCATCCAGCCCCTGAATATCACGCATCTGGCTGTTCAGCAACGCTTCATTCACAATCTCGCCCTCATGCGCGCACGTCTTGCCAGCCCCATCATCAAGGCACGGTGAACATCGTTATCGGTTTGTATCGGAATGACCGCAATACCCAACTGGTTCGCCAGTTTTTGCAGGCCGTCCCGTCTGCTCTGCCAGTGGCGGGCATAAGCTGCACGACTTTCGGCATCATCGGTATCCACCTGTAATATTTCTCCATCGGGCGCACGAAATAACGCCATGCCCATCGATGGAATATCCCGGTCAGCCGGATCATCAACCGGCACCAGCACCAGCGAGTGCTTTTGCCGAAGCTGCCCCAGTGCGCGTTCCAGACCGGCGATATCGCGGTTAAAATCGGCAATCACAAAAATCAGGCTGCCGGTGCCACTGCCCTTGTCGGCCCGCTGCAAAACCCGTTGCAGACAATCCACGCCCTGTTGCGCGCGGCGACTGGGATTGGACATTTCTTTCAGTAATCGCCAGATGGCGCGCCTGTCTTTAGTGGGTTGAAAATGCTGCATACCCTGCTCGGCGTCACCAAACAGCAGTCCGCCGACCCGATCATTCAGGCTATTGGCCGCCCAGCCCAGCAAGGCGGCCGCGCGTGCCGCCTGTATGGATTTGAAACTGCCCCGGGTGGCAAAATACATATGCGGGCTGTGGTCAATGCACAGCACCACGCTGCGCTCACGTTCTTCACGATAAACTTTCAGATGCGGCTCATTGGTGCGCGCGGTCACTTTCCAGTCCATATTGCGAATATCGTCGCCTTCACAATATTCGCGCACTTCTTCAAAATTCAGCCCCTGACCACGGAATACCGAGGCATACATGCCGCTGAAAGTGGTGTTGACCAGATGGTGGGAAGCCAGTCCCAGGGTATGAGCCTGATGGCGCAGTTCCAGTAATTCATCCAGTTGCGGATGCGATGCCTCGCTCATGGAATGGCGACCAGCTCCAGCAAACGGGCGATAAAATCATCCGTAGTCACGCCTTCCGCTTCCGCTTCAAAGGTCAGTAACAAACGATGGCGCAGAATTTCAGGAGCGACCTGTTGAATATGTTCAGGTGAGACATATTCATCACCCCGCATCCAGGCCAACGCGCGCGCGCAACGTGACAACGCAATAGAGGCTCTGGGAGAAGCGCCGAAGCGCGCCCAGCGACCCAGTTCCGCATCATAGGCCTGCGCTGTGCGGGTGGCTCTTACCAGATCGACAATATATTGATAAAGGCGTTCATCCAGATACATATCCGCCACTGCGCTGCGCATGGCTTTGAGTTTGGCCTGGGTCAATACCGCTTTGGCCTTGCCGGCCGAGACCTTCTGTTTATTGTTATCCAGTTCCAGAATAGCCAGCTCTTCCTCACGATTGGGATATTCCACCCTTACCTGCATAAGAAAACGATCCAGTTGCGCTTCCGGCAAATGATAAGTGCCTTCCTGTTCAATCGGATTCTGGGTGGCCAGCACCATAAATACGCCTGGCAAAGGATAAGTGGTCTGGCCCACCGTAATATGCCGTTCCGCCATGGATTCCAGCAAGGCCGACTGCACTTTGGCCGGCGCACGGTTAATTTCATCAGCCAGTAAAATATTGTGGAATAAAGGACCAGGGCGAAATTCAAATTCGCCTTTCTCATGCCGGTAGATATCAGTGCCCACCAGATCGGAAGGTAATAAATCCGGGGTAAACTGAATGCGGTGAAAATCACCCTCAATGGCATCCGCCAGCGCGTTCACAGCCGTGGTTTTGGCCAGACCCGGCAGGCCCTCCACCAGCAAATGCCCGTCACTCAGCAAACCGATCAACATGCTGTCCACCAGTCGCTGCTGGCCGATCACGCAGGTGGCTATGTGTTCGCGTACCCGATCAAGATCTTTATTATCTGCTTTCACTCTATTTAAGTACCCGCTGTTAATGAAGGTTGCACAGATTATGCGAACCGGTTATTGATGATTTCCTGAAGATGCCGTACCCGTCTTCCTCTTAGCCAGTGTCAATGCTTTTCAGTTTCAGTGCAAGC
>JAHXHF010000333.1 GCA_025656895.1 gamma proteobacterium symbiont of Bathyaustriella thionipta | reverse complement strand
TCCTCCGGGGGTTGTTAACAGATTCCAGACAAAAGCATTGATATGAAAAGCATACAAATCATATAAACGGCTATCCAGAAAAACAAAAACATGCCCGGAAGCAGAAAGAACAACGGCACAAAAAAGGGCGGTTTTTAACCAGCGCTGCAATAGCGCGTAACAAACAATGGCCGGCAACTGATAAATTAACGCGTAAGTGCTTATCAACATAACCCTATGAATTTGTTCTGTCCAATTGTGATCAGCCGAATCATTTAAAAAACCGCTGCACAGATAAAGGCTGAACAGCCAGGTACACAGAAAATAAAGTGTACTATTGATTTTTTGGCTGCTAAAAAACATCATTCAAGGTAGCGCAGGTGTCAAATGAACACATTATTAATGACAATCTTGCAACTTGAATTCAGTGGCATTGAGTGACCAGGAAGTGGCATGTTCAATCCCAGCCCAGGCGTTCAGACAAACCCGATTCCCGTTGGGTTTGCAGCGCGCAGGCAGCCACCAGGGTCTGATGGCGGGCGTGCAGGGTGATGTGTTTTCTGGCCCGGGTCACGCCGGTGTATAACAGTTCGCGTGACAGTCTGTTTTGCGCGTTCGGTGGCAGTATCATGAGCACATCATCAAATTCCGAACCCTGGGATTTGTGTACGGTCATCGCCCAGGCATTTTCATGCTCGGGCAGATCATGTAACGGCAGGCAGCGAACACTGCCGGATGCTTCCGGAAAGCAGGCTTTCAGCGTGTCTGGCTGGGTGCGCCAAACCAGGCCTATATCCCCATTGTACAAGCCGCTTTCATAATCATTGCGGGCCATGAGTATGGCCTGGCCATGATAATGAAGCGTTTGACTTTGAATGAAACCGGCTGAATGTAATGCAGCCAGAATCAGCTTGTTGAGCTGTTTGACCCCGAAAGGACCTTCACGCACCGCGCACAACACCCGCGCGCGGGAAAACTGTTGTAAAGCGTCGGCAACCTGTTCACATTCAAGATAGGCCTGATAGCGCCTGGCCGCCCATTGAATGGCTCTTGCATCGACACGTTGTTCCGGACTCTCTATCCACAGATTGGTCGGGTTTTGATGAGATTGCAATAGTTCTAGCGCTTGCTCGCCATCCCCCTGGTTAATAGCCCGGGCCAGTTTCCCAATCATACTGTCCCTGCTGAAACGATGGCTGGTTTTCAGCAGCGCGATGGAATTGGCAATGGGCGGACTTTTCGGGTCTTGTGGTAAATCATCTGTTTTGATGCGGGTAAGTTTGGAAAGCCTGTTTGCGCTTTCGGGCTGGTAAACAATGGCCCGGCCATGACCGGTAATATCGCCCAGAACACTGCCGGCTTCTACCGAGGCCAACTGATCCCTGTCCCCCAGAAGAATGACTTGCGCATGCTGTGGCAAAGCCTGAAACAGCCGGGCCGTCATGGGTAAATCCATCATGGAGGCTTCATCAATAACCACGCAATCAAGCAATAACGGGTTATCGACATGGTAAGTAAATTTTTTACCGTTGTAGCCCAACAGGCGGTGCAGGGTGAAGGACTCATCCGGCAGCAGAGCCCGGATACGGTCAGCCAGTTGCAATTCATTTTGTCGGGCGCGAATGGATTCCAGCATACGCGCCGCCGCCTTGCCGGTGGGCGCAGCCAACTTGATACGCAGCCGCTTATTCTGCTGCAACAACAAAGCCAGTACTTTGATTAAAGTAGTGGTTTTGCCCGTGCCCGGCCCTCCGGAAATCACACAAAACCGGCTGGTGGCCGCCATCGCCGAGGCCAGCATTTGCCAATCGACAGCTTGCTTTTCCTGTGCCGGAAAAAAATCCTGCAATCCTGTCTGCAGACTTTGCGCGTCGATCTCGGGACTCATAGGCAAACGCTGCAGAATGCCTTGCTGAACCTGTTGCTCGTATCGCCAGAAGCGGTACAGATAGAGTCTGTCTTCATCCAGCAGCATGGGCGCTGTTTCACCGGGGAGGGCGACACATTCCGAAGCCAGCAGAGCCTTGCGCCACTCATTCAGCGCGGGGGCTTTATCATTGTCTGACAAGCTGTTAAAGCAGTGCTGTGAGGCATGTTGTTGCAGATTGATGCAGACATCACCCTTCTGATTCAGCTCGCTTAACAAGGCTGCGCTGAACGCGACAATGCTGTCTTCATCCTGTCCATCCTGTTCGGCAATAAACTGCGCAAACTGATAGGCCAGCGGGGTTATCAGATTTTCGCGTAATAATTGTGTGAGACGCTTATTCATGCAAGGCTTACCCGGTGAGATAATATCTTTTCATCCAGTGTTTGAATCAGTTTTTCATCGGGCAGGACACTGTATATTCCATAAGGTTGATTGTTATCGGCTCTCATGGCACGTAAAAACAGATAATATACGCCGCCAAAATGTTGCCGGTATTGATAGTCTTTTATTCTTGTATGCAGATAACGATGCAAAGCCAGCGTATAGAGCAGATACTGTAGATCGTAACGACGATCCAGCATGGCCTGCTGTAATGGTTCCGGCGCATAATCAGACAATGCGCCGCCAAGAAAATTACTTTTATAATCAGCCAGGTAATAACGTCCCTGATACTCGAATACCAGATCAATAATACCCTTGACCAGGCCTTTGAAATTGTCAGCGCCCAACGGAGGAAGTGTATAACCGGCCTGTTGGTTTAACAGGGTTTCCAGTTGTTGGATATTGACCGTTTCAGTAGAAAAATCAAACTCCAGTTCATTCAGCCTTTGAGCGGATGACAGTGCCGATAATTGCAAACCCTGCAAGTTTATTGGTGTGCTTACAATGTTTTTCAGCCATTGACCGATGATGGGTCGCCAGGCTTCCTGATGAAGATGGTAACGAGGCGCAAAAGTATCAAAAAGCAGCTGGCTTTGTGTTTCTATATCGGCCTGAAAATCAAGATTCTCCAGCAGAAGATGCAGGAACAGCCCCACCTGGCTGCCGGCGGGAAAATCCAGAATACTGTCATGGCCACTACGCGGGCTGCCACCATGGGGGGTCTGGTGCACTGCACGCGTCAGATTACTGAAACTGTTGGTGCGCCAGTCATTGGCCAGACTTCGCTGGAAAGTTGCAGCAAGCAATTCCATGGGTTCTTTACACGCAGGTGCCTGTCGGGCAGGTTCGTCCGGCAATGGCATGATTTCGATTTGCCCCTGCGCCCGGCTTGACAGTTGTTCCAGATCAGAGGCTATGAGCGGCTCGTTTAATGTTTCTCCAGCGCTTAAACCGTGCAGCAATTGGCCTAAAGCACTGCTGCCTGAATCACAGCCATTTTTAGTATGAATATGCCCCCATGCCAGATACAGCTTGCATTCCGCGCGTGTTAACGCAACATATAACAAACGCATATCTTCGGCCATCTGTTCCTTTTCAATATGGGAATAATCTGTATCAGCCGTATCCTGCAACAGCTTGATGAAGGCTTGTTGTTGATCGTCATGCAAACGATATAACTGATTCAGACTGATTTTTCGGCAAGCCCAGGCAAAAGGTACAAATACAATGGGATATTGCAGGCCCTTGCAACTGTGGATGGTACTGATGGTGACCCGCTGCGCATCACTTTCCAGACGCAGTTCGGCTTCCTCACTGTCACAGCTTTCAAGTTGTTGTTGATACCAGTTCAACAGGGCATCCATGTGCGGGTATGTGGCGGAAGCCTGTTGCAGCAATTCAGCCAGTTGTAACAGATTGGTCAGGCGACGTTCCGCCAAAGCACCGGCCGCCATGCGCTGCCCCATATCCAGGGTGTTCAGCAAGCCCTGAAACATACTCATAAAGCCTTTGTGGCGCCAGATTTGATTCAGTTGCTGTAGATTTAAAAGCCAGTCAGACCATTGCTGTTCATCAAACAGGCAGTCTGCAATCTGCGGGTAGCCGAGTTGTGCCAAAGGCGTGGCCAGCGCGGCACGGGCGGCACTGCGGTCACTGTAGTGAATAACAGCCTGTAGAAGATGCAACAGGTGTTTCGCCTCGTCACTGCTGTAGACTTTGTCGGATATTTTGCTGGCAGAAGCAATACCGGCGGCTCTCAGGGCTTCGGCAATATCCTGCGCCTCATAGCGGTCACGTACCAGTACCGCAATATCACGCGCTTGTATGTTTTGTTCATCCAGTGTCATTTTTTGCCTGGTATCGGCACCCAGTAAAATTGCAATTTCAGCAGCAACCGCGCGGGCTACGCGTTCCCGGGCAATTGTTTTGGATAGCTTTTTATCCTTTTCCGGCTGGATGTGCCACAGACTCAGCGGTTTGCATTCCTCAGCATTGCGATACAGTTTTATGTGATGTTTGTCAGCAGGCTGAACCGGATAAAAGCGGATGGCCTGCGCATATATAAACGGGTTTTTTTGCTGTTGAAACAGGCTGTTAACCGCCTTGATCAGTTCTGCGGAAGAACGCCAGTTGGTTTCCAGGGTGTAGGCCTGTTCCGCGCTGTGCGCCTTGGCCTGCATATAAGTAAATATATCGGCTCCCCGAAAGCTGTAAATAGCCTGTTTGGGATCGCCAATCATAATCAGGCTGCATGCTTCCTGCTGTTGGTACAGTTGTTTGAAAATAGCGTATTGCAGCGGGTCGGTATCCTGAAACTCATCAATCATGGCAACCGGATGAGCTGTACGGATATGCTGTGCCAGCGCATGCCCCTGTGCGCTCTGGAGCGCGGCATGCAACTGTGTTAACTGGTCATGAAAAGATAAAATACCGCTTTGTTTTTTTACCCGCTTGATTTGAGAGCGGGCAAAGTCGGTAGCCTCGTTTAAGGAAGCCAGCGTGAGTTGTTGTTGCAGTTTCTGTATTTTGTCCTGCAGTTGCTGGCAGTCCGTAAAGAAATAATTTTCCATTTCTTCAGATTTATCTTTCTGGCTTGCTTTTATTGCGTTTTGAATAAAATCCCAGGCCAGACAGGGCAGTTGTTCAGGTGCTTGCGTGACTGTTGATGAAAGCGACCAGGCATGCATATCCTGCTCAAGTTTTTCTATATTATCCTTATGCCAGGGTAATTTTTTCGTTTTGCTGATGATGCCTGATGCATTGAATAGTGCAATAATTTCAGCACCTTTCTTTTTCCAATGATCTGCCAGAGATTGATAGTCCTGCTCCAGTTCGGTGTAGCTGCCAAGTAATTCTTTTACACCAAGGCTGACTTCTGGCAGAAGTTCCAGCTGTTCCGATTCCCGTAGCAACTTTTGCTGTTCGATAAAATCATCCATGGTCCCGTTGGTTTGCAGGAACAGTTCTGCCTGTTGCCGCGTGAGCAGGTAGAAGGTTTTGCGCCACCAGTCGGTTAATGCCTGCAGCCAGAGTGGATGATCATCCGTGGTCATTTCCAGTTCAAACATCTGCCCGCTGTTAAAGGCATGATCGGTCAGAGCGCGCTGGCAGAATCCATGAATAGTATAAATGGCCGCCTCATCCATACTGCGCACCGAAAACTTCAGTATTTTAAGCGCCTCTTCCACTTTATCTTCTGACTGTAATTGTTGTAACAGCTGGTTGAGAAAATCATCCTGACTGTCTTGTGTCTGTTGCAACTGTTGCAGCGTTTCATACAGGCGCTTTCTGATGCGTCCGCGTAATTCATCAGCCGCCGCATTGGTAAAAGTAACTACCAGAATTTCAGAAACCGCATAGCCACTTAAGATATAACGTAGATACAAATTGGCAATGGTATAGGTTTTTCCGGTGCCGGCACTGGCCTCGATCAGCTTGACTCCGTGCAGATCAAGCTGCAGGGTTTGTTGTGTATCTAACGGTTTGAAGGCAAGTGGCGTATTCATAGTATTTTCATGTCCTGCAAAGGTTCGGCATAAAAATCCTGCGCCCGTTGTATGAATTCCGGCTGTGCGATGGGACAGCTATCATGGCCGTGCAGTGCAAGTTGGATATAAACATCATCCTTGTCACCCGGAATTTTATTGTATTCATTACCCTGCCATTGGCTGAGCGCTTTTTTTTGCGCCTTTTCTTCATCATCAGCGGCCTGTGCCCAGGCAAAGCTGGCGCCATTGAAAACAGGCAGAGGTTTTTGCAAAGCCAGTCGATACAAATCAAGATAATGCTGTAAAGAGCGTAGGGCCTGATGTTCCTCTATCGGCTCAAAATAAATGCTTTTATCCTGGCAGATCAATGTGCTGCGCTCGTTATCGGCCAATGAGCAGGTGGCACACAGGGCTAAATGCTCTATCCACAAGGCGAGCAGAATTTTACCTTTGAATTTGGATGGACTGACATGCAGCAAGCCGCTGTTGGGCCGGTAGCTCTCAATACGTCCCCCCAGATGCAGGCCATGATCCAATGCCAGATCAATCAGTAAAGGTTGCGGTTTGTTATGCTTGAAAGCCGCCAATTGTTGCAAAACAGGCTGGATGCTTTCTGCTGTTTGCGCAAAGCTCAGTTCAGCCGCAACACCATGCGGCAAAACACCCTGTGCTTTCAGTTGTTGCAGAACAGGTTCTGCCTGCTGCAAATAATCATCCGCCCATAATGTTTTGAGTTGCCATTGCTGCAAATGATCCAGCGTGAATAATTCATCATCCTGAGTCTTGTCCTGTTCTGTCAGATAAATACGTAAACGCTGATTAAAAAAGAATTTGACCGGATGTTTCACAAAACGGATCAGCTGTTTCAGCTGAATATCACGACCTTCCTGTTCGTGCAGAGGGATTTCCGTGTCCGGCCAATGCTCTGATACCGGGCTGGACGGCGCGGCTAATGATTGCGCGATAGAAAGCCAGTAATGATCATAACCGGCCGTTTCCAGCAGTTGAAAATTTTCGGCATGAAAGGCCTGCATAGGATGATGCCGGGTAATCTGTTCGCTGATGCGGCTTTGCTGCTGATCCTGAGCAGGCTGCTCATCCATATAATCCAGCAGTTCCCGTAGCAGAACAGAGGGTTGCAGCTCTGTATTATCCTTGAGACTGCGCCCGGTGTAACTGATATAGAGTGTTTCACGGGCACACAACAGGGTTTCCAGTAACAGATAGCGGTCTTCATCGCCTTTTAATGGATCACCGGGCTGCCATTGTTTTGCCATACGGTCGAATTCGGGGCGGCGTTCGCGTCTGGGAAAATCATGTTCGTTCATACCCAGCAGACAAATAACCTTGAACGGCAGACTGCGCATGGGGCGCATGCCGCAGAAAGTTACACCGCCGGAAAAATAACGGCCACGCCCCCGGTTTTCCTGTAATTCACTTTGTAAGCAATGTCGTAACAGGGCCGGTGACAGTATCTGTCCCGACGCCTGTATGCCGAGTTGCTGTAGCGCATCACGTATTTGCTGTATCGCCTGTTCATCTTCATCCTGCGGACTGAAAAAGTCATCCAGCAACTGATTTAGCAAAGCCTGCCAGTCGGCGGCAGCAAGATCATCGGACAAGCGTTGCCTATACTGTTGCAAGCGGCTGAAGAATATCCAGAAACGCGCCAGACTTTTGCTTTTATCACCTTCATTTTCAGACAGGGGCGCAATACCGTTCCAGCTATCCACATCACCCAGCGCATAGCCGGCATACAGGCGCTGTTCGGCTTGTTTCCAGGTGTTTTCAAGCAGCGCAGGCAGTTCCAGTTGCGCCTTGTGTTGCGCATCAATCCCCCAGCGAACCCGGGCTTGCTGCAGCAGTCCGAGTATGTCCTCACAATCAGTCGGACTGAGATCAAAACGGCGCAGGATGGCGGGGCTGTCAAGCCAGGCGCTTATTTCGCTATAAGTGAAGCGACTGGCGGGCAGATCCAGTAATTGAAAAAACAGTGGCATCAATGCCTGTTCTTTCAACACGGGAATGTCAGACAGATTCCACGGAATAAAAGGCCGCGAACCCTGTTCGTCTTTTTTGAAAACGGCTTGAATATAAGGTGCGTAGTCAGCCACATTGGGAATCATGACCAGAATATCTTCCGGCAGCAGCTTGCTGTTGTTTTGCAGCAGGCGCAGCAGTTCATCATGCAATACCTGGCATTCACGCCAGGCACTGTGACAGATGTGCAGTTGTAATGAAGCGTCCGCTGTCAGTTCAATCTGTTGTTCCTGTAACTGGAAAATACTCAGCTGAACGCTGCTCAGCAGGGTTTTCCGGTGCGGGGGTTGATAGGCCTCCCATTCCGCAGACTGTAAATCATTGTGTGATAACAACAGATCCTGCAGAGCCTGTCCCTGACGACCCCAGGAAGCCAGCAGATCATTGCCGGTATCGTAATAAGCGGCATCATCGGCTGATTGCAAACGCATGCGGGATAAGGCTTTTTTACTTTTCAGATCAGCCCAGTATTGATCACTCGGGCTGTGCTGATAAAGAAAAACCTGTGTCTGTCCGGCCACAGCCATGATGAGATCCAGCAACAAGGGCGGCAGGCTGGATAATGCAAACAGACTGATGCGTTCGGGCAGACTGCTGACTTGTCCCTGTTGCAGTTTGTGTATGAGTTGATGAATGACCGCGACACGGTGGCTGCCATCCAGCCGGGCGCCTAACTCACGCCACAACAAAGCTTGCCAGTCGCTCTCCAGACCCTTGTCCCAATCCTGAATCAACTGCGGGCGATAATATTGATAACGGTCGAAAACATCAGCGATGCGGCTAGCCAGTTGCCAGCGTTTCAGATCATTTTCATCATCCTGCAGGTAGTGACGGATGGATTGGAAGGCGCTTTTTTGCAACAACTCTGGCAGTAAAGCAAAAATTTTCCAGCTGGCCGCCGAACGGTCAAGCGGGTCCTGCTTGTACTCGTCAGTCAGGCCAGTGTCCGCCAGTTGCCATACCCAGTTGGCCGGTAAAGGGTATTGAATATTGGAGGCAATACCGTTTTGCCTGGCCAGATGCAAATGCAGCCAACGCGCCATGGCCGCACCGGGAACCAGAATAACTTCGCTAGTCAACACACCAGACAAGGGCTGTTGCTGCAAATACGCAGACAGTGTGTCTGCCAGGGTTTCGACCCGATTGGAACTGATGAGATGCAGGCTCATGGTAATTAAATATGGCTTGTCCAGAATGAATGGGAGTATTGATTATGCCTTAAGCACAGGCTCACAGCGTGAGTCTGTGGCTGATTTTTTGAAAAAATATTGATGATAGAGTATTTTCACAATCTGCAGCCTGGCTAAAACGGCCTGCCTGAAATTCTGATTAGCCTATAGCCTAAAATGTTTGTCGGGGGTAGGATAAGCTGGCGCTATACATCCTTCGTGACAAATTCTGTCCCGACGGAAAAAATAAGTATTCACTAATAAATAGAAACTGCCTTTGGAGAAAATTATGAAATTAGCCCGTTTGCTAGTAGCCAGCTCATTCGTCGTTATTGGCTCACCTGTCATTGCCGATAATGCTGCTGTGGTCGAAACTCAGGAAGTTCTTATAGAAGCCCCCGTGTCTGATTATGCGCCACCACCACCGCCCATGTATGGAGTACTGATGGGGCGTCAACAGGGTGGTATGAATCGTCAATGGCAGGCACCCGCCTATGGCGGCCCACGAGGTGCAGGATATAACGCCCGTATGCCCATGATGAACCCGCCGGCGCAGGCTGATAATTCGGCCTCTGATGCGGCCGCTCAAGCCGAAATGCTCAAGCATCGTGAAGAGCAGAAAAAGCAAATGGCCGAGATGATGGCAAAAAGACAGGCCATGAAAGAACAGCACATGCAGGAAATGCAGGAAATGAAAAAGCAGCGCATGCAGGAAATGAAAGAAAGGCAGGAAAAGAAGCAGCAGCGCATGCAGGAAATGCAAAAACACATGGCCATGAAACAGCAGCACATGGAAAAAATGGAAGCCCATCTGGCCAATATTGAAGCTTTGCTGCAAAAGCTGGTAGACGCCTTACCACCCAGGCAACAGCCGCAGCCATAATTTTCTTGTCTTGTCGGCCAGGGAAGGTCGGCTAATGGATTATGAATGCTAAGAAGCGGGTGTAGTTCAATGGTAGAACTGGAGCTTCCCAAGCTTCAAATGTGGGTTCGATTCCCATCACCCGCTCCAGCCGCGGCCTTAAGGCTGATTTTTTGGTAACGGCTCAGATTTCAGTGATTAGCTGAGCCGTTACGATTTCTCAAAACTACTTTTTCACCAGACCCACAATAAAAAGTAGTATCACAGCGCCGGCTGTAGAAACCACAATTGAGCCAATCAAACCACCGGCACTGATTCCAAGCAGCTTAAATACCTCACCGCCGACTACTGCACCGATAACACCAACAACAATATTTCCCAGCAGCCCGAAACCGCCGCCTTTCATGAGAACACCCGCCAGCCAGCCGGCTACCGCACCGATGGCAAGAAATATAATCAGGCCTGTTATATCCATTATTTAACCTCTATCATTTTATGAAGGCTGACAAAATGAAATATTGATTTCAACCCTGAAATCAGCAGAATTAACATTTGCAGCCTGTAGAAGTCCTGACATTCTGAGATGATACAGCCATCACAGCCAAAACAGACGTCCTGTATAATCCATCTGTTATCAGGCTTATGAGTATAACAATATCCTGAATCCTTATCTTCAGGGCCATGAAGGTAAGAATCCGGCTACTATTGAAAAACACGCTTGAATTCCTTATCCTTCAGTATTGCTCAGTTCTATCCGGGCAGGCTGCGCGCAACCTTCAGGCGGGCAGGCTGCGGAAACATCCGAAGCGAAAATCAGTGAAGATTATTAACTGTATTGATTAAAACAGGCGAATAGTGAGCCTGTTTAATGAACTTAATCATCCAGGCTGATAATTCGTGGCAGATTTACAGCCCATTCTTCCCTGCAGCCCAGCCCCCGGAATTCCCGCATAATGAATAGTCGACGCAAGCAACTCCCCAGATGTAAGGCAGAGATCATGAAAATCATGCAGGGCGCTTCTGCCGCCCTGGTTGATGAGATGCTGCCCGATCTGCCATCGTCTTTTTACATTATTGGCGCGCCGCGCTGCGGTACCACAGCACTCAGCAAGGTGCTGGGTGAGAATCCGCAAGTCAGTTTTGCCAAGCCGAAGGAAGCTCATTTTCTGGGCGATGACTACACAGACAGGTCGGTGCAGGAAATTCAGCACCTGTATCTGGAGCATTTTCACCCCAACCTGAGCCTGACCACCCGTGCCATTGGTGATGGCTCCGTCTCTTATCTTTATAGCCCGGATGCGATCCGTCAGGCGTTACGACTGGATCCTGACGCACGCTTTATTGTCTTGGTCCGAAACCCGCTGGACATGCTGCGTTCCTATCACCAACGCCTGCTGTTTTTGCTGGATGAAGAGGTCGCGGATTTTGCCAGCGCCTGGAACCTTCAGCAGGAACGGGCAGCAGGACAAAAGCTGCCGGACACCTGCCGCGAACCACGCGCCCTGCAATACGGCAATATCGGCAGCCTGGGCCGACATGTGGAACAGTTGTTTGAAGTGGCCGGAGCGGATCGTTGTGAAGTGGTGGTGTTCGACGACTTTGTTAAGGATCCACGGGCGGTGTATCTGCGGCTGCTGGAATTTATCGGCATTGACGATGATGGCCGCAGCAAATTCAATGCGACGCGCTCGAATGCCGGCTACAAGTCGCGCTGGCTGCAACAGTATTCAATGAACCCGCCACCCTGGGTCTATCATCTGATTCGCATCAGCAATGCGAAGTCCCTGTCGCGCCTGAAGGGCATCCGCAAGCGTATCAAGAAATTTAACCGCGCCAAAGCCAAAGCACAACCGATGGATCCGGCCATGCAGACCGTGCTGAGGGATTATTACCGGGAGGATGTGGCCAGACTATCGACCCTGCTGAAGCGTGATTTGAGTGGTTGGCTGCAGGAGTAGGGCGGCTATTCGGTCAATAAAAAAACGCGATACCCATACTGCTTCAGGCTGTACCTACAACCTGAAGCACAAGGCCTTATTATTTTTCAGCCGCTTTGACTTCCAGTTTCTCGTGTGATTTCAGGGCTTCTTTCAGCGCCTTTTTGAGAATCTTCAAAGTTTCTACGCGGGCAAATTTTTTGTCATTGCCGGGAATAATGTGCCAGGGGGCATAGCTGGTGCTGGTACGGGCAATCATTTCATTGATAGCACTTTCATATTCATTCCATTTTTCACGGTTACGCCAGTCTTCTTCGGTAATTTTGTGTTGTTTTCTGGGAGTTTGCTCACGCAGTTTAAAACGCAATAACTGTTCATCCTGATCTATCTGAAACCAGAATTTTAGAACCAGTGTATTGGATTCGGCCAACTGTTCTTCAAACTCATTGATTTCATTGTATGAGCGGCGCCATTCATTATCGGTAGCAAAGCCTTCAACACGCTCAACCAGCACCCGTCCATACCAGGATCGATCATAGATAGAAGCATAGCCGGCGCGTGGTATGGCCCGCCAGAAGCGCCACAGATAATGATGAGCACGTTCTTCATCAGTCGGTGCGGCAACTGAAATAGCCCGATACAGGCGTGCATCTATGGCGTTGGTAATACGGCGTATAGAGCCGCCTTTCCCGGCCGCATCGGCACCTTCAAAAACCAGAACGGTGGATAATTTGCGGTTATAGGCTTCCCAGACCAGTTCATTGACCTGGTTTTGCAGCTTGGCAAGCTGTTTCTTGTAGGCCTGTTTTTCCAGCACCTGACTGAGATCAACATGATCCAGCAGGGTTTCGGTATTCGGGGGTGTGCTGTTTTCTTCGCTCTCCGGCACTGTTGCAGAAGGGCGGTTCATACGATCCAGACGGGTCTGCACAGCGTGTAGAATGTGTTCAGCTGTGGTCAGATCACGATAGCGGGTATCGGTCGCTTCAATCATGGTCCAGGGTGCGCTGCCGGTGTCGGTCAGACGAATCATACGCTCGGCGGTTTGGGTGTAGGCAAGATAATGCGCCGCATGTTTGGAGAGCTTAGGGGTCATTTTCCAGCGGCTGCGGTCATCCCGCTTCAATTCTTCAAGACGATGGCGTTGTTCTTCTTCCGGCAGGTGATACCAGAGTTTGATGATCAGAGCGTTATCTCTGGCCAGCATTTGTTCATAACGGCGGATTCGATCCATTTCAAGATCAAAACTCATGTCGGTAATACCACGTGTGTAGCATTCATTCAGCGGGTATTGATACCAGCCGCCAAATAAGACACCGATTTTTCCACGCGGGGGCAGGGCGCGCCAAAAGCGCCAGTAACGGGGGCGTTCTTTTTCTTCATCGGTTTCGTCCCAGAAAACCCGGGTTTCAATACCGCGGGTATCGAACCATTCATTCAGGCAATTGACCACGCTGCCTTTGCCTGCGGCATCCACACCGGCAACAATGATAACAACCGGACAGTTGGAGTTTTCCAGTTCACGTTGAACCCTGAGTAATTCCGGGCGCACAGCTTCTACTCGCTCATTATATTCAGACTTGCCTATTTTCTTACCAAGTTCAACGGTTTCAAACATGTTGCCTCCACTATAAGGTTGTTTTTTTGTAACTACTCAGCTCGCTACTGAAAATTGGCATCCAATCCGGAGGCCTGCTGACTACTTGCTGAGTCGTTATATTTTTTATTCTGTAACCGTGATCAATTCACGGCTTCGAATTTGCGATTATCCCACTGCTGAAGATTCGCTTCCAGTAATTAATCGGTATTGCTCATAACTCTTGACCTGGGTCAGGCTGTTTTCAGTTCATACCCAGTGCTTGCTGAAGCTGCTTGACGACCGTCTGTTCCAGCCCCAGAGCCGGGGCCAGCTTGCTTAGATATTGACGCTCGGCCTGGGTATCCACTTCAATCGCAAGCAAGGAAGCTGCATAAACCTGAGCGGCCAGTTGAGACGAGGAAACGGCCTGTATTATTTTTTCAGTTTCCATCGGTTTGCGCATCTCTGCGGCGATAAAATCCTGTTCCTGCTGACTCAGGCCATCTTCGGCGGCCTTGCCGAGAATACGGCGTATTTCTTCCTCATCCACATGGCCATCTGCTTTGGCGGCATTGAGCATGGCTCTGACGAGTAATTCGGAAACATTCTGAACCTGACGTTCTTCGCTCGTATTTTCAGGTGCGCGCAATCCGGCCATTAATTGTGATTGCTGGTCAGGGACTGTGTTGTTGGATAAAGCCTTCATGGCCAGGCTGCCTAAAACAGCCAGTGCGGTACCCCCCAAAGCACCTTTGACTGAACCGCCACCACCGCCGAATAATGCACCCGCTAACGCCCCCAGCCCGCCAACCACTAACGGATTTTGGCCGCCACCTGAGCCACTGTTCATCGCTGAGCTGGCCATTTTTCCAAGACTGCCGAGCCAATCACCAGAACGACCACCAGTGCCCAGGGAATTAAGCAAGTCACCCAGGCCACCACTGTTTCCGCCCGTGATAGAACCTAACAAATCACCAATGCCGCCTTGTTGAGAGCCCAGTGAATGATCAATACGCTGTTGGCCGGATTGAGTAATGCCCTGATTGAGAACAGAACCTAAAATATCGGTGAAATTCATATTGATACCTGCTGTTTGTAAATTGAGATGCTTGATAGCCAGTGATTTTAGCCTGAATCTGTAATTTCAGGATTCATGACATAGGTTATGACCCTAGGATAAACTTGAGCAAGCGTCAAACAATACCATGTATCACTGTTATAAAATGACCTTTGAATCAAATGTCAGGATAAACTGTCCCTATGCAAATTTATAAAGTGGGAGGCTGTGTTCGTGATGAACTATTGGGCGTGCCCATCAAGGATACAGACTGGGTCGTTGTAGGGGCGACAGCCGAACAAATGCTGGCACTGGGCTATCAGCAAGTCGGCAAGGACTTCCCGGTATTCCTGCATCCGCAAACGCATGAAGAATATGCGCTGGCCCGGGCCGAGCGTAATCATGCTTGCTCAACTCCGGTGACACTGGA
Organism: gamma proteobacterium symbiont of Bathyaustriella thionipta; assembly: GCA_025656895.1. Classification (GTDB taxonomy): domain Bacteria; phylum Pseudomonadota; class Gammaproteobacteria; order Chromatiales; family Chromatiaceae; genus JAHXHF01. The sequence goes on along the minus strand of JAHXHF010000333.1, from coordinate 685 downwards.
ACAGGATCTGTCCCGCCGGGACTTAAGCATCAATGCCATGGCGCAAACAGCGGAAGGGCAGATTATTGACCCTCACCAGGGTCAGGCTGATCTGAAAAACCGATGGCTGCGCCATGTGTCGGATGCGTTTGCGGATGATCCCATACGGGTACTGCGTCTGGCGCGACTGGCCGCACGTTTGAGTCCTTTCGGTTTTAAAGTGGCGGATGAAACCCGCCAACTGATTGCCGCAATGCTGAAACGCGGTGAATTAAATCATCTGCTGGCCGAGCGTGGCTGGCAGGAACTGAAACAGGCACTGTCTGATCCCTATCCACGCGTATTCATTGAGACATTACAGGACCAGAATGTACTGGCTGTTGTTTTTCCACCCATTCATGCTTTGTTTGGAGTTCCGCAACCCGCCCGCTATCATCCGGAAATTGATGCCGGTGTGCATACCCTGATGGTGCTGGATCAGGCCTGCCAACTTAGCACGGATCCGCAAGTGCGTCTGGCAGCTTTGTTGCATGATTTCGGCAAAGCCACTACGCCGCAAGCCGAATGGCCCAGGCATATTGCCCATGAGAGCCGCGGGCTTCCTGTCATTAAAGACTTTCCTGATTACCCCTAAGGCTCAGCTACTGAGCCACCACCTGTAGGATAATACTCCTATCAACTTGATGGGAGAAAGAAAATGGCTAAA
>JAHXHF010000194.1 GCA_025656895.1 gamma proteobacterium symbiont of Bathyaustriella thionipta | reverse complement strand
TGAAGCATTGGCGTTGGTATTTATAGGGCAATTGCCAGCATTTACTCAGTGAGCTGGAATTTTTGATAAAGTACGCTGAGTAGTTACAAAACATATTGATTATCAGTATCACCCTGTTCAAACAGCTTTTCTCCCGCCTGAAGCTGATCAATTTGTGTCGCTGCAGCTACTTTTTTGAAATTCTTTTCCGCCAGGCCATCCAATGGTACAAACTGCTTCAACTGCTCCCATGTTTTCTGTTTGACTACCGCAGACATGATGTTCTCCGCCTGAAAAAACTATTACCCAGAACGAAGAGTACTCCAACCCCGGTCTGGCTTCTTTTAACCAGTTCACAAAAATGACAGGCTCATCATTCGAATTGTTTTGCAACCATAAGATAAATTTTATGCTAAAGTTATCGATGGATTTATATGGAGAACAGAATCAATGGCCCTGAAGAAAAAAGTAGCCAGGAAAAAAACTTCTAAAAAGAAAGTTGCAACGAAGAAGGTTTCTACAAAGAAAGCTGCAAAAAAGGTTGTTAAGAAAGCCGTTCAGAAAAAAGCGGTTAAAAAGAAAGCCGTGCAAGCGGCCCCAAGGCTCAAAGCCATCACCAGCAAACAAACCAAAATACAGATCATTCAGACCATTGCCGAAGATACCGGTATTGCTCGCAAGGATGTTGCAGATGTTTTTGAATCATTGGCCCGCGTACTGCAGCGCCACATGCAACGCAGGGGTTCAGGTGAATTCACCATTCCGGAAACCGGCGTAAAAATTCGCAAGGTACGCAAACCGGCCAGTAAATCACGTATGGGACGCAATCCCGCCACTGGCGAAGCCGTAAAAATTGCTGCCAAGCCGGCTTCAACCGTTATTAAGCTGCGTGCTTTGAAAACACTGAAAGATACACTGGGCTAATGCAGCCTGCTTGTAAATGAAGAGTTAGAGCATAAACCCGGCCAACTTCAGTGCTTGGCCGGGTAGCTACGCCCGCTTTTCAGTTTGTTTGCAGACAGGTTCGCAGAGCAGACTTCCAGTCCGGCAGCTGAACATTAAAATCGCGTTGTAAACGTCCGTTATCCAGCACGCTCCATAAGGGGCGTGCTGCGGGTGTCGGGTATTCTGTTGTCGGAATAGGTGTCAACTCACAATCAGCCTTAATCAAATCACGAATCGCACAGGTAAAACCATACCAGCTGGTTTGCCCGCCACAACTCATGTGATAAAGCCCGCCCTGTTGTTCAAAACTGCATTTTCCTGAAATAAACTGTTGCAGAATATCAATGCTGGCTTCGGCCAGCGCCAGAGCTGAAGTGGGCGCGCCTATCTGGTCATTCACCACACGCAATTCATCACGCTCTTGCAATAAACGCATCATGGTCAGCAAAAAATTCTGCCCGTGCTGACTGAAAATCCAACTGGTTCGGAATACCAGCGCATGACAGGCGGAATTCAGAACAGCCTGCTCACCCGCCAGTTTACTGCGGCCATATTCACTAGCTGGTTTGGCTTCATCCCGCTCTGTCCAGGGTTGCTTCTGCACACCGGAAAACACATAGTCCGTGGAAAAATGAACCAGAACCGCATTATTTTGCGCACACAATGCGGCTAAACAACCCGGTGCTTCCGCATTCACCCGCCACGCCTGTTCGCTGTCTTTTTCGGCCTTGTCTACCTGCGTGTATGCCGCGCAATTAATGACATAATCCGGTTTGGCCTGTGTAAATGCATGCTGACAGGAAGCCGTATCGGCAAGATCCAGCTGAATATCGGCGCCGGCATGATAGTCAGCCGTCACCACAACACCCGGCTTTTCCAATAAGCCGCTCAATGCATTTCCCAACTGGCCATGCGAGCCAATCAATAAAAAGCGATTTTGTTGATTCATGGTTATGCGCAGGGAGGCAGGCGTGATGCGGGAATATCTTTCAGCAAAGGTGCGTTCGCATCTTTAGGCGAAAGCAGCACATCCGATTCAGGCCAGTCAACCGCTATCTCCGGATCATTCCAGATAATGCTGAATTCGGTCTGTCCATTCCAGTAATCGGTACACTTGTAACTGAACAGAGAATCCTCGGACAACACCACATAACCATGCGCAAAGCCGGCTGGAATCCATAACTGGCGATGATTATCTTCGCTCAAAAGCACCCCCGTCCACTCGCCGAAGGTGGCTGAACCCTGACGAATATCCACCGCCACATCGAACACTTCACCCTTCAATGCCTGTACCAGTTTGCCTTGAGCGTGAGGATGCTGGGCATGCAGGCCGCGCAGCACTCCTTTGCCGGAACGCACCAGATTATCCTGTACAAAATCACCGGCAATACCCGCTTCGGCATAACGTTGTTGTTGCCAGGTTTCCATAAAATAGCCACGTTCATCGGCAAAAGCACGTGGCTCCAGAATCAATACGCCGGGCAGTTCGGTTTCTATAATATCCATGTGTCAGGGCCTGTCATGTTGTTGCAGTAAATTAAGCAGATAGGCTCCGTAGCCATTTTTTCCACCATTTGCCAATGAGATCAGCTGATCATCATCAATCCAGCCCTGTTGCCATGCCACTTCTTCCGGACAACAAATTTTCAGCCCCTGTCGTTCCTCTACTGTTTGAATAAAGTTAGCGGCCTGTATTAATGAATTATGTGTCCCCGTATCCAGCCAGGCGGTTCCCCGACCAAAACGTTCAAGATGCAATTGCCCATGCTGTAAATAAAGATTGTTCAGATCAGTAATTTCCAACTCACCACGAGGTGAAGGTTTGAGCTGGCGGGTGAATTCCAATACCTGATTGTCATAAAAATAAATACCGGTGACCGCGTAATTGGATTTAGGCTGATCAGGTTTTTCTTCAATCGACAGTACATGCCCTTGCTCATCAAACTCGGCCACCCCATAGCGCTCAGGATCATTCACCCAGTAGCCGAATACTGTGGCTCCCTGCTCACGTTCCATGGCGCACTGAAACAGGTTGACAACACCATGTCCGTAGAAAACATTATCACCCAGCACCAGGCAACATGGATCGCTACCAATAAAGGCTTCACCAATCAGAAAGGCCTGAGCCAAACCCGCCGGTTCAGGCTGTATTGCGTATTGAATGGAAACACCCCATTGCGAGCCATCCCCCAGCAACTGCTGAAACAAAGCCTGATCATGCGGGGTGGTGATAATCAGGATGTCACGAATATTCGCCAGCATCAGAATAGACAAGGGATAATAAATCATCGGCTTGTCATACACCGGCAGCAATTGCTTGCTGATGGAAAGCGTCAGCGGATGCAGCCTTGTACCACTGCCGCCCGCCAGAATAATTCCCTTGCGGCTCACAGCTTTAGGCCCAGTCGTTCACGGCGATAACTACCATCGGTCACGTTGCGGCACCATTCAAGATTTGCTAAATACCACTGCACGGTTTTACGCAAACCGCTGACGAAAGTTTCCTGTGGCTGCCAACCCAGTTCACGACCAATTTTTCCGGCATCAATCGCATAACGTTGATCATGTCCGGGGCGATCATTCACATAGGTTTTCAGTTGCGCATGCGGGCGATGCTTTGATTCAGGAACCAGTTCATCCAGCAGGGCGCACAAGGTATCAATCACCTCAAGATTGGTTTTTTCATTATGCCCGCCAATATTATAAACCTCACCGATACGACCTTTTTCCAGCACGGTGCTAATACCGTCACAATGATCACTGACATACAGCCAGTCACGTACCTGGCTGCCATCACCGTAAATGGGCAAGGGTTTGCCATCCAGCGCGTTCAAAATGAATAAAGGGATGAGTTTCTCGGGAAACTGGTAAGGCCCGTAATTATTGGAACAGTTGGTAGTCAGTACCGGCAGGCCATAAGTATGATGCCAGGCACGCACAAAATGATCGGAAGCGGCTTTAGAGGCCGAATAGGGGGAATTGGGCGCATAGGGCGTTTTCTCGCTAAACAGCCCGCTATCACCCAGTGAGCCATAAACCTCATCGGTAGATACGTGCAGAAAGCGGAAGGCTTCTTTATCCATTCCCTGAAGTTCAAGCCAGTGGGCACGTGCCGCCTCCAAAAGATGAAAAGTGCCCAGCACATTGGTCTGCAAAAATTCTTCCGGGCCATCAATAGAGCGATCCACATGCGACTCAGCCGCAAAATTAACCACCGCCTGCGGCTGATACTGTGCAAACAGACTGTGCAGTAATTTTGAGTCGGCAATATCGCCCTGCACAAAAATATGCTGCTCATTGCTATCAAGGTCAGCCAATGATTGCAGATTGCCCGCATAGGTCAGCGCATCCAGATTGATGATGCGCACATCCCGGGTTTGTAAAACGCGTCTGACAAAATTCCCGCCGATGAAACCTGCACCACCGGTTACCAATAATGTTTTCATAATTCAATATTCGTTAAAAATATGCAGTGAAGTTTAACAGTGACAGAAGTACTTTCCCACGTACACAGTACTCATTTCTACTCATCGGAGTACAAATCGCGGTAAGCAGATTCAACAAACCGTGGACTACAGACCGCCAGAAAGATTAATTCCTGCTCACCGTTGTTATGCATACGCTGCGCACAACCCGCCGGAATGAAAACTACATCCTGTTTGCGCACAGCAAGCGGTGCTTCATCACCTACATAAACCTCTCCTTGTCCCTGCAGAATAATGTAACGTTCGCTAATGCCTTGCAGACAGTGCCAGCGGGTGGTTTCTCCTGCCGGCAAACGTGCCCGGGCAATGGAAACATGCGCATCCAGCGGATTGTTACAAAGCTCCAGAATATAACAGCCTTCCGCGAAGAAATATTCATCATCTTCAGCCGCACGAAAAAGTGTCATCAGGAAATCAGCAGTATCAGATTATAAACCCCAGCCCCCAGCAGTGCGCTGAAAAACCAGATTCTGCCGAGCGGGAAAAAAGCCATAATAGCGGCCAGCATGGCAGCAATGGCCAATGCCGGCCAGGCCATGGCGGACGTAAACAGGCTTTTTAGGGTCCAGTCCTTGAACAGCATCAACAACATGGCACCGCCCAGCGTCAGAAAAAAAGTCAGGCCCAACCAGCCGAAATAACGCAGGAACCAACCTGTCACGACACTAAAAGCAGCACTTGTTTTACTCATTTATCTTTATCCCTGAAATCTTAATGTGATAGTAAGTGCTTACTAAGAAAAAGCGCAACCGGGCTCATAGCAACATCAAACTGATACTATCTTTCGAAAAACCGATCAATATTTTCCCGATCAAGCCCCCACAACCAATCTCTGCCGATACATCACTATGATCAGGATGCCGAAGACCGGGCCTGTGGTCTCCGCCTTGACCTGAATATTTTTATTTTAGCCATGTATTGCTAAAACGGTATAAAAAAGCCCTGTAAAAACAGGGCTTTTAAATTCTATAAGCAACACATCCTATCGATGTCATTCAGAACGGAATATCGTCATCAAAGGGATCATTACCGCCAGAAGAAGGCGGCATACCACCGCCAGACTGAGGTGCGTCGCCACCTGATTGAGCTGTACCGCCGGACTGTTGAGGCGCGCCACCGGCGGAAGCCCCACCGAAGTCGGCTGTTCCACCACCACGTGAGTCCAGCATTTGCATGTTGTCCGCAACAATTTCAGTAGTGTAGCGATCCTGGCCATCCTTGCCTTGCCATTTGCGGGTTTGCAGGCGACCTTCTATATAGACTTTGGAACCTTTTTTAAGATACTGACCGGCAATTTCGCCCAGTTTTCCGAACATAACCACGCGGTGCCATTCGGTTTTTTCTTTTTGTTCGCCGGTTTGTTTGTCTTTCCAGGTTTCTGATGTGGCTATGCTGATGTTGCACACGGCATTGCCATTCGGCATATAACGCATATCCGGATCATTGCCCAGGTTGCCTACCAGAATAACCTTGTTTACGCCTCTTGAAGCCATGACTCTCTCTCCCTTTCAGTTTAATTATATTATTGCGCCTTGCGGTCCCGCCTGCGCGCTATCCTGCTGCAATCTGATCCAGTCTGTCCTGATTCAGTATTTTACTGTCAACCTTGAGATAAACCACGGCTTTATCTTCCAGCACCACCGCTTCTTTCACACCTTCCATCTGTTGCAGTTCATTCAATTGTTCATCCAGCGGTTTATTGGATGGCAGCAGGCGCACCGTGATACTTTTCAGATAAGCGGGTGGCTGCATGCCCAGCGCAATAAGCAGCCAGAGAGCGGCAATACCCGCACCTATGGCAAATACACCACTGGCACTGAAATACTGCAAGGCCGCGCCGCCAATCAGCCCACCCAGAAAAGCGCCAAAAAACTGGCTACTGCTGTACACGCCCATGGCCGTGCCTTTATTCGAGGCCGGAGCCACCTTGGAAACCAGTGATGGCAATGTGGCTTCCAGCAGATTAAAGGCGGTAAAAAACAACCACAACGCCAGCAACAGCAACAGCCAGGAGTGCGAGCCCTGATTAAGCAGCAGCATGGAGAGCATTAATACCGCTACCGCACCGACAAATACCGGTTTCATTTTTTGCCTGCTTTCGGCCAGGATAATGAAAGGCACCATGCTGGCTATGGACAAAACCAGAATCGGCAAATACAGCATCCAGTGGTCATGCACATGGAAATGATGCTGCTTGACCAGCACACCCGGCACGCTGACAAATACCGCAGTGAGCAACAAATGCAGCAATAAAATACCGGCATCCAGACGTAATAACTGGGTATTTTTCAGTACTTTGATCAATTGACCGGGAACCGTTTCGGCATCGGCATGCAGCTGACTTTTTTGCGGCGTTGGCACCACAAACACAAGCAGTGCAATAGCGGTCAGTGCCAGTACAGCAGTGAGCAAAAAGATACCCGGCACGCCAATCCAGCGATCAATCAGCGGCCCTGCGACCAGTGCCAATACAAAGGACAGGCCGATACTCATGCCGATAATGGCCATCGTCTTGGTACGTTGTTGTTCACGCGTCAGATCAGCTGCCAGCGCCATGACGGCTGCTGCGATAGCGCCGCTGCCCTGTATCGCCCGGCCGGCGATTATCCAGCCGATATCATGCGCCAGCCCGGCGACCAGGCTGCCCGCCGCAAACAGCAGCAGGCCACCGATAATAACCGGTTTACGGCCGATTCGGTCGGATAACAATCCGGCCGGAATCTGTAATATGGCCTGTGTCAGCCCGTAAACACCAATAGCAATGCCCACCAGCAGCGGCGTAACCCCTTCCAGTCCTTCCGCATAAACAGCAAACACCGGCAGAATTAAAAACAGCCCGAGCATACGCGTGGCATAGATGCCCGCCAGAGAGAAGGCCGCGCGGCGTTCCTGTGGGTTCAAAGAGGAAGATGTTTCGCTATGAGACAATGATTCGAATGTTTTGCTTTGGCTTGAATATATTTGACAGCGTATAGTATCAGGTTATTTTCCAAAACGCTCAAGACCCCATGAAGAAAATCCAGATACGCGGCGCGCGCACTCACAACCTGAAAAACATTGATCTGGATCTGCCACGTGACCAGCTGATTGTGATTACCGGCCTGTCGGGTTCAGGCAAGTCTTCGCTGGCCTTTGACACCATCTACGCAGAAGGCCAACGGCGTTATGTGGAGTCTCTGTCGGCCTATGCGCGGCAATTTCTGTCCATGATGGAAAAGCCGGATGTGGATCATATTGATGGCCTGTCGCCAGCCATTTCCATCGAACAGAAAACCACTTCGCACAATCCGCGCTCCACCGTTGGCACCATTACCGAGGTGTACGATTATCTGCGTTTGCTGTTCGCCCGTGCTGGCACACCGCGTTGCCCCGAGCATGGCGGCAAGCTGGAAGCCCAGACCATCAGTCAGATGGTCGATCAGGTTTTGGCTTTACCTGAAGGCAGCAAATTAATGATGCTGGCACCGATGGTTTCGGAACGAAAAGGCGAACATCACAAATTATTTGAACAACTGCGGGCAGAGGGCTTTATCCGCGCCCGTATCAATGGGCAGGTGTATGAACTGGATGAACTGCCGGAGCTGGATCTGCACAAAAAACACAGCATTGATGCGGTGGTTGATCGCTTCAAAGTGCGTGCTGATCTGGCGCTGCGCCTGGCCGAATCTTTTGAAACCGCCTGCCGTTTGTCTGAAGGGCTGGCGCGCATCAGCTGGATGGATGACGAAAATCAGGAAGAACTGCTGTTTTCTGCCAATTATGCCTGCCCCATCTGCAACTACAGCATTGCCGAACTGGAACCGCGACTGTTTTCTTTCAACAACCCGGTGGGCGCCTGCCCGTCCTGTGACGGTCTGGGGGTGGAACAATATTTTGACCCGGAAAAAGTGGTAGCTCATTCTGAACTGAGTCTGGCCGGCGGCGCCATTCGCAGTTGGGACAGACGTAACAGCTATTATTTCCAGATGATCCAGTCTCTTGGCCGACACTATGATTTTGATGTGGAAACGCCCTGGGATGATTTACCCAAAAAAATAAAGAAAGCAGTGCTGTATGGCAGCGGCCGGCAATCCATTGCTTTCAGCTACCTCAACGAACGTGGCCGCAGTAGCGAGCGCAAACATCCTTTCGAAGGCATTATTCACAACATGCAGCGGCGTTATCGGGAAACCGAATCCAACACCGTGCGCGAGGAACTGGCGCGTTATCTTTCTACCCAGCCCTGCCCCGAATGCCACGGCATGCGCCTGTGCGAAGCCGCCCGTCATGTCAGTATTGATGGTCATTCCCTGCCTGAATTGAGCGCACTGCCCATTGGCAAGGCGCAATATTTTTTCGACTCACTCAAATTACCCGGCAAGCGCGGCAAGATTGCCGCAAAAGTCATCAAGGAAGTCAGCCAGCGACTGGGCTTTCTGGTCAATGTGGGGCTGGATTATCTGACACTGGAACGCAGTGCCGAAACCCTGTCCGGTGGCGAGGCGCAGCGTATTCGTCTCGCCAGCCAGATTGGCGCCGGACTGGTGGGTGTTATGTATGTACTGGATGAGCCTTCCATTGGTCTGCACCAGCGAGACAATGACCGTCTGTTAAGCACGCTCACCTATCTGCGCGACCTCGGCAACAGCGTAATTGTGGTGGAACACGATGAAGAAGCCATCCGCAGTGCAGATTATATTGTTGATATCGGCCCCGGCGCAGGTGTACACGGCGGCCACATTATCAGCCAGGGCAGCGCCGCTGATATTATCCGGTGTAAGGACTCACTAACCGGACAGTACCTTTCCGGTAAGCAATGCATTGAAATTCCGGCAACGCGCAAAGAGATTCAGGATGACCGTTTTCTCAGCATCAGAGGCGCTGCCGGCAATAATCTGAAACAGGTTGACGTGGATATTCCGCTGGGAACTTTTTGCTGCATTACCGGCGTTTCCGGTTCCGGTAAATCCACCCTCATCAATGACACACTCTACCCCATTACAGCCGCCGAATTAAATGGAGCTAATACCGAACCAGCCGCTTATGAAAGCATCACTGGACTGGATCAAATGGACAAGGTAGTGGACATAGATCAAAGCCCGATTGGACGCACACCACGCTCTAATCCGGCCACTTATACCGGCCTGTTCACACCCATTCGGGAGCTGTTTGCGGGTACGCAGGAATCACGCTCACGCGGCTATAACCCGGGGCGTTTCAGCTTTAATGTAAAGGGCGGGCGTTGTGAAGCTTGCCGTGGCGATGGCGTCATCAAAGTGGAAATGCATTTTCTGCCGGACATTTTTGTAAAATGTGATGTCTGCAACGGCCAGCGTTACAACCGCAACACGCTGGAAATTCGCTACAAGGGCAAAACCATAGACCAGGTACTGAAAATGACGGTAGAAGACGCGCTGGAGTTCTTCGAGGCCGTACCCGTACTTAAACGCAAACTGCAAACCCTGATGGATGTCGGGCTGTCTTACATTCGCCTGGGGCAGAATGCCACCACGCTTTCAGGTGGCGAAGCACAAAGAGTGAAACTGGCGCGTGAACTGTCCAAACGCGATACCGGCAATACCCTGTATATTCTGGATGAACCCACCACCGGCCTGCATTTCCATGATGTCAAACAACTACTGAGTGTGTTGCACCGGCTACGCGATCATGGCAATACCGTGGTTGTGATTGAGCACAACCTGGATGTAGTAAAAACCGCCGACTGGGTGATTGACCTGGGCCCCGAAGGCGGTGAAAAAGGTGGCCAGATTATTGCCCAGGGTACACCCGAACAACTGGCTGGCATGAAACAGTCCTATACTGGTCATTATCTTAAAAAAATATTGTAGGTATCTATGGCTCGCCCCTCTCAGAACGAAGAACGCCAACGCCTGCAACAGCAAAAAGAAGGCACAGCCGACTGGCGACAATGGGGGCCGTATCTGGCAGAGCGCGCCTGGGGCACCGTGCGCGAAGATTACAGTGCCGATGGCGAAGCCTGGGACTATTTTCCGCATGAGCAGGCACATGCGCGTGCCTACCGCTGGAACGAGGACGGGCTGGGCGGCATCTGTGATGAGCAGCAGCAGCTGTGCTTTGCACTGGCTTTGTGGAATGGTCAAGATCACATTCTCAAAGAACGTGCTTTTGGTCTAACCAGCAGCCAGGGCAATCGTGGTGAAGATGTTAAGGAAATGTATTTTTATCGCGATGCCACGCCCAGCCACAGCTGGATGCGCTATTTGTATAAATATCCGCAAAGCGCTTTTCCTTATCAGGACTTGATTGACGAAAACGCACGCCGCAGCCGCCATGAGCCCCCTTACCAACTGGCTGACACCGGCGTATTTGATGATGATCGCTACTGGGGCATAGAGGTACTCTACGCCAAGGCCGATGCCGGGCAGATTCATATTCGCATTTATGCGCACAACCGCAGCCAGCAAACGGCTACTTTGCATCTGCTGCCCAGTTTGTGGTTTCGCAATACCTGGTCATGGGGTGATGATGTTCAGCGCCCGCAAATCAACCTGATTGATGCGCAGGGCGACGCTTGCTGGGCGGTCAGCACCCAACATAATGAACTGGGACGTTATTATCTGTACGGCGCACAGCCAGCCGAGCCTTTGTTCACCAACAATGAATCCAATACCGAACTACTCTGGTCGGACAGCAACAACAGCCCCTATGTTAAAGACGCTTTCCATCGGCGTTTGATCGACAATGATAAAAATGCCGTTAACCCCGATCAGAACGGCACAAAATTCGCGACCTGGAATCGACTTGAGGTAGCCGCCGGACAAAGTACGCACATTGATCTGGTGTTATCGGCCCAAGCCCTGGCGCAACCTTTTGCACGTATGTCCACCACCTTGTCCGCCCGCCAGTCTGAAGCCGATGTGTTCTATGATGATTTGTTGCCGGAAGCCGATGCGCATGATGCCCGTCTGCTGCGTCAGGCACTGGCCGGCATGATCTGGACGAAGCAATTCTATCATTATGATGTGGAGCGCTGGCTGCGGGGTGATCAGGAAGCGCCACCACAAGAACGCCATCAAGGGCGCAACAAACACTGGCGGCATTTCAAGGCACATGATGTTATTTCCATGCCGGATGCCTGGGAGTACCCCTGGTTTGCCGCCTGGGATCTGGCTTACCACTGCTCGGCACTGGCACTGCTGGATATTGATTTTGCCAAAGACCAGATAGAACTGATGCTGTCCGACCGCTATCTGCACCCGAACGGCCAGATTCCTGCTTATGAATGGAATTTTGCAGACGTAAACCCACCGGTACACGCTATGGGTGCGCTTAAGGTATTCCGTGCCGAACGCGTACAACGCGGGCAGGGTGATCTGGATTATCTGGCACGCGTATTTCACAAACTTCTGCTGAATTTTTCCTGGTGGATCAATCGCAAAGACGCCGACGGACACAATCTGTTTGAAGGCGGCTTCATGGGGCTGGACAATATTTCCGTGTATAACCGCTCTAATCCTCTGACGTCCGGATACCAGCTGAAACAGGCCGATGCGACCGGCTGGATGGCACATTTTTCCCTGAAAATGACCAGTATGGCGCTGGAACTCTGTGCCAAAGACCCGTCTTATGAAGATATTGCCATTTACTGTTATCAGCAGTTTCTTTCCATTGCCAACGCCATTGCCGGTAGCGAGGAAACCGGCATGCCGGGGCTGTGGGATATGGAAAACGGCTTTTTTACCGATCTGGTGATTACCCCGGAAAAACAAATTCATCGTATTAATGCCTATTCCTGGGTAGGGCTGATTCCTTTATTTGCGGTTGAAGTGGTTGATCCGCCTGGGAAAACGAGCGGGGCGAACATCTGCTGTCACTGGTGGATCACTCCATGCTGCCACGCATTCTGCAACGGCTGCTGGATTCTGAACAATTTCTATCTCCTTACGGCATTCGCAGCCTCAGCAAAATTCATACAAATGACACGCACCTTGGGCATATACCCGGCATTGGTGAAGCGCTGATTGAATATGTCCCCGGAGAATCCAGCTCACCCATGTTTGGTGGCAATTCCAACTGGCGTGGTCCGGTGTGGCTGCCCACCAATTATTCACTGGTGCATGCACTGGAGCGTTTTCACCGTTTTCTGGGGGATGAATTCACGGTTGCCGTGCCTTGCCTGAACGGTGAACGCAAAAACCTGAAGCAGATCGCCACACTCATCTCGCAAAGGCTTTCCGACCTCTACCGGCGCAATGAGCAGGGTCTTATTCCCGCCTATGAGGCCGACAGCCCCTTACAAGATGATCCTTTCTGGCAGGACCTGATGTTGTTCGGTGAATATTTTCATGCCGACCAGGGCTTAAGCCTGGGCGCTTCGCACCAAACCGGCTGGACCGGCCTGCTGGCCAACCTGGTTATGCGCCGTTATCAGAAAGACGTAAAACCCTGGAGCGGGCTGGATGCCGGCAACCCTGACGCACTTATCGACGATATTGCCTGAATGCTACCTGGCGGCCTTCAGCCGCCAAAACCTTAAAATGCTATAATAGCGATAACTTGCAGCCTGAATAACTGGAGTGGCCCGCCATGCAAAGTAATGTAATAGAAGCCGAATACAGTCTGGCCGAAGAAATAGCCCATACCATAAGCCATGGAATAGGCATTGCGCTCAGTATTGCCGGCCTGGTGGTTCTGGTGGCCTTTTCGGCACTCTATGGCAATGCCTGGCACATTGCCAGCAGCAGTATCTTTGGTGCCACCCTGATTCTGCTTTATACCGCCTCAACGCTTTATCACGGTGTCAGCCATGTACGCGCCAAAGCCGTATTACAGCACTGTGATCACGCTGCTATTTATCTGCTAATTGCAGGAACTTACACACCTTTTACCCTGGTGAGCCTGCGTAATAGTGAATGGGGCTGGATACTGTTTGGCCTGATCTGGTCACTGGCACTGCTTGGCGTTTGCATGCAGATTATCGCGCCACACAAGGAAAAACTCTCACTGGCGCTGTACATGCTTATGGGATGGCTGGTGGTCATTGCCATTAACCCGATGCTGGATGCGGTTGCAACCGGAGGCCTGCTGCTCCTGCTGATTGGCGGCCTCTGCTATACCATTGGTGCTGTCTTCTTTGTGTGGGAAAAACTGGCTTACAACCATGCCATCTGGCATCTGTTTGTGTTGGCCGGCAGTGTATTTCACTTCTTTTCTATTCTGTTTTATGTGGTGCCCAGTGCACCTGCGTAGGTTGCTTGCCGGTTAAACTGTGGCTTGATTCACAGTTCACACAGAACCAGTCTTCACTCAGACTAACTCACCCCAGCCATCCAATTAATCTGTGATCCATTGCACGGATCATCCGCCGCTCATCATTATGCTGGGCACCCATGAATAAAATACTCATCACCGGCGGAGCCGGCTTCATCGGATCACACACAGCAGACAAACTCATAGAACTCGGCTATCAAGTGAGAGTGCTGGATATTCTTGACCCGCAGATACACGGCTCCAGCCGACAATTCCCTGATTATATGCACCCTCAGGTTGAATGTATTCATGGCGATGTTTGTTGCATTGAAGATGTAAGCGCCGCCCTGGATGGCATGGATGCGGTGATGCATTTAGCCGCACTCACCGGTGTTGGCCAAAGCATGTACGACATGCAGCATTATGTACAAACCGCCGACAGCGGCACAGCCACCCTGCTGGAAGTCATTATAAAAAACAAGATCAAACTAAAACGCTTTGTGCTCAGTTCTTCACGCGCCGTTTATGGTGAAGGCACACATGTCTGCCAACAGCACGGGCAGTTTCACCCAAAAACTCGCAAACGTGAAAATATGCAACAGGGATTTTTTGATGTTTACTGCCCCAAATGCAATCAATCAAGCCGCAGCCTGGCCACGGCAGAAGATCGCCCGCTGCATCCCATGTCGGTTTATGCCTGGACAAAAAACATCAGGAAGATTTATGCTTGTATGCGGCTGAAACCTTTTCTATACCCGTCACTATGCTACGATATTTTAATGTTTATGGGCCTCGCCAATCACTGCAAAATCCCTATACCGGCGTGGTTTCCATTTTTTATTCACGCATGAAAAACGGTAAGCCCATCTATCTTTATGAACACGGCTTGCCGGAACGCGACTTTGTTTATATTGATGACGTAGTACAAGCCAATCTGCTGGCACTGCAAACCGACAGCCCACCCGGCTGTTGTATCAACATTGGAGAAGGCTCCATCTCCACCATCAATGACATAGCCATGGCTATGGGCAGGGCTACTCATACAACACCCTTTATTAAAGACCGTGGAGAGTTCCGTGTAGGAGACATTCGTTCTTGTTATGCCGACCTGCAACAGGCACACAAAATTCTTGGCTATCAGCCAAAGGTTGGATTAAAAAAGGGCATGCAGCGTTATACAAACTGGGCTGATACACAGGAGCCTGTCGACCTGTACCAGAAAACAGTCGATGAACTGCAACGGCATAATCTGTTCGGGCGTAGCGCTTAAAACGAAACAATCATCTGTGAGCATTAGCTAAAAGAGCGCGGCACAACATACATCCTATACTTTGCAGGTTGCATCACTTAATGACCATTAGAATTGGCCTCTTGGACAACTTTTTTAAACAACGCCAATAGTGTATTCAGCTTCTGTTCTCTGTGGCACCCGATGCACATGCCTGAATCACATCTAATAGCAACCGCGCTGATGACGATGAATGCCGTCAACTCTACAAACAGGCAAGTAATACATTAAACGGGTTTACCTGAGAATCGATAGCCGCTTCCACGGATTGTTTGTATGAAGCGATCACAGTCTTCAACAGCAAGTGCTTTGCGCAAACGACGAATATGCACATCGACCGTGCGTTCTTCAACATAGACTGCCTCACCCCATACCCGATCAAGCAGCTGCTCCCGGCTATGAACCCTTTCCTTGCGCCGCATTAAATAATGCAATAACCTGAACTCTTTCGGTCCCAGCCTTATTTCACGACCGTTGGCTGATACACGGTGCATTTGCGGCTCAATTTGCAGCTTGTCCACCTGAATCCTTTGTGAATCCTCATCTATTGAGCGGGAGCGCCTTAAGACTGCATGGATGCGCGCTATCAGTTCCCTGATCGAGAACGGCTTGGATATATAGTCATCAATGCCGGCCTCAAAGCCACGTACTTTATCCGCTTCTTCACCACGGGCTGTCAGCATAATGACCGGAATATCGGCTGTACTTTCTTTCTTTTTTAATGATTTGGCAAAATCAATTCCCCCTGTGTCAGGATACCTTTCGCCTCTAGAAATTATCTATTTAACGTAAATGGGGCGCCTTGAGGTAAAGACATGCAAGCCAAATAT
>JAHXHF010000396.1 GCA_025656895.1 gamma proteobacterium symbiont of Bathyaustriella thionipta | reverse complement strand
TGGCCAAAAATGCAGGCAATTGACTGAATTCGACGGCGGGCGGGGTCATAGCCCCTCGAAAATAGCGAGTTTTCTGCCGGACACTAAATAATAATGAAGTAAAGATGATGCGCGGGCCGTATTTATCGACCAGCATTCCAATGACGATACGTGCCGGTATGGTGAGGGCCACATTCATAATTAAAAGGGCTTTGACCTGCTGCGAACTGAGGCCGAAGGTTTGTTGTATGGATGCCATGAGTGGCGCGTGATTGAACCACACAAAAAAGGTGATAAAGAAGGCAAACCAGGTAATGTGCAAGGTCTTGATATTGCCGGAGAAGGAGAATAAATTGAGTTTCTGTTCTGACATGATTTTCCTCTGCAAGTAGCCAATATTGGAATAATTGCCGCTTTTAAAGCAATCCCTATGCCAGCTAATGTTTTTAGTGGTGCAGAGAGTTAGCCCGGATAGCGGTCGTTTGCCCTTTATGGGAAGCTGATGCTTGCAGTCGTTGCCGTATCGGTTGCGCCCGCTGCCGGAAGAAGTGGCTAAATATTAGCATTTTATGATTTAATTTAGTGCATGCCTGGTTTAAATGCACTTATTTGGTGCAATCCGTATCCGTGATATCCATTGGTTATGCGGAAACCTGGATAAAATAGAGCCATAAAACAATATAAGGTAAAAGCAGAAAAGGCTGTTTTATACGTGATATAGCTCTATGTCGAGTTGTTTGTCTGGCAAATAAAATTATTGGCAGGAATTTTGCTTTTCAAGTTTAAATTATGAAACAGATGCGGGATAATTGCCGCGTATCACAAATATATTTCACAGAGGTCATTATGAAAGAAAGCCTTGTGCTGGTTGGAAACGGAATGGCGGGATTACGCACTCTGGAAGAGTTGCTGAAACTGGACGCGGATCGCTACGACATAACTGTATTTGGCTCCGAGCCTTATCCCAACTATAACCGCATCATGCTTTCACCGGTGCTGGCCAGTGAAAAAACCATTGATGATATTATTCTGAATTCAAACGAATGGTATGCGGAAAACAATATCACCCTGCACAGCGGTGATGCGGTCAAAGAGATTGACCGGGTTAACCGTCAGGTTATCAGTGAATCCGGTAAACAGGTTCAATACGATCGCCTGCTGCTGGCCACCGGCTCGGACCCCTTCATTATTCCGATTCCAGGTGCCGATAAAGACGGTGTGCTGGGTTTTCGTGATATTGCCGATGTAGACACCATGCTGGATGCCGCTAAAAACTATAAGAATGCAGTAGTTATCGGCGGTGGTCTGCTGGGCCTGGAAGCGGCCAATGGACTGATGAAAAACGGCATGAATGTGACCGTGGTGCATTTGCTGGACACCTTGATGGAACGCCAGTTGGACAAACCGGCAGCTGATTTGCTGCAGGCCTCATTACGGCAACGCGGCATGAATTTTCTCATGCAGGCACAAACCGCCGAAATTCTGGGTGACGAACGTGTCAACGCGGTACGTTTTTCGGATGGCAATGAAATTGAAGCCGACCTGGTTGTTATGGCGGTGGGTATTCGTCCGAATATTGAACTGGCACAGAAAGCCGGTATTTATTGTGATCGCGGCATTGTGGTCAACGACACCATGCAGACCTATGACCCCAAGATTTATTCGGTAGGTGAATGTGTGCAGCATCGCAATGTCTGTTACGGGCTGGTTGCGCCCCTGTTTGAGCAGGCCAGGGTGGCTGCCAATCATCTGGCGCTGCTGGGCATAGGCAAGTATGAAGGTTCGGTAACCTCCACCAAGCTGAAAGTAACCGGCATTGATTTGTTTTCAGCGGGTGAGTTTAACGAAGAAGAGGGTGATGAGGTTCTGTTAATGCAGGATCCTTCACAAAATGTTTATAAGAAACTGGTGATTCGTGATAATCGCATCAAAGGTGCGGTTATGTTTGGCGATACCATGGATGGCACCTGGTATTTCCAGTTACTGCGTGAAGGCACGGACATTTCAAGCTTCCGCAGCACCATCCTGATGGGTCAGCACGATTTAGGGGATGCCGGTCATGGTGATGAAACACGCGTGGCGGCTCTCAGTGATGATGCTGAAATCTGCGGCTGTAACGGTGTCTGTAAAGGCGACATTGTTAATGCCATCCAGACCAAGGGGCTGTTTACATTGGATGATGTGCGTGCGCATACCAAAGCTTCCAGTTCCTGCGGTTCCTGTACCGGCCTGGTTGAATCTATTCTGGCCAGCACTGTCGGTGAAGGGTATTCGGCGGCTCCCAGCAAGCAACCGGTTTGTGGCTGTACCGAACACAGCCATGACGAAGTGATACAGGCCATTCATGAACATGAACTGAAATCCATGCAGGCGGCCCGTGATTTTCTGGAATGGAAAACTCCTGACGGCTGTGCAACTTGCCGTCCGGCTCTGAATTATTATCTGCTGGCCCGTTGGCCGGGTGAATACACGGATGATGCGCAATCACGTTTCATTAATGAACGCGCGCATGGCAATATTCAGAAAGACGGCACTTACTCGGTGGTTCCGCGTATGTTTGGTGGTCTGGTAACCCCGAATGAATTACGCGCCATTGCCGATGTCTGTGACAAATTTGATGTGCCGGAAATGAAAGTGACCGGCGGTCAGCGTATCGACATGTTCGGTATCCAGAAAGAAGACCTGCCAGCCATGTGGAAAGATCTGTCCGATGCGGGCTTTGTATCCGGCCATGCTTACGGCAAGGCTTTGCGAACCTGTAAAACCTGTGCCGGTAAAAACTGGTGCCGTTTTGGCACACAGGATTCCACCGGTCTGGGGGTAAAACTGGAAGACCTGACCTGGGGTTCCTGGATGCCGCATAAATATAAACTGGCTGTCTCCGGCTGTCCGCGTAACTGTGCCGAAGCCACCATTAAGGATTTTGGTGTGGTGTGTGTTGATTCAGGCTATGAACTGCATGTCGGAGGTAATGGCGGCATCAAGGTTCGTGTTACCGATTTTCTGTGCAAGGTGGAAACCGAAGAGCAGGTACTTGAGTATTGCGGTGCCTTTACACAGATGTATCGAGAACAAGCGCATTATCTGGAACGTACCGCACCCTGGGTAGAGCGTGTCAGTCTGGGCTATATCAAAATGCACATTGTGGATGATGAAGCGAACCGCAAGGAATTGTATGAACGCTTTAAATACGGCCAGAAATTTTCCCAGATTGATCCATGGAAAGAACGTGCTGAAGGCCAGGAAGCAAATGAATTTACCCCCCTACAGATTGCAGGATAAGGTGAAATAAAGTGAATAACTGGATACAAGTAACTGATTTAAAAGAAATTCCTAAGCTGGGTTCTCGTATAGTAAAAACAGCCGAGGGTGATATTGCCATTTTTCGTACAGCGCATGATGAAGTGTTTGCGCTGCGTGATGCCTGCCCGCACAAGCAAGGTCCTTTGTCTCAGGGTATAGTACATGGTACCTCTGTGACCTGTCCTATGCATAACTGGAAGATAGACCTGGCATCCGGCGAGGCTCTGGGGGCGGATGAAGGTTGTACCAATACTTATCAGACCAAAATTGAAGAAGGTCAGGTTTATATACAGATTAAGTAACGGCTCGGAAAATCAAGGTAAAATGCGAGTTTACGGATGCAAACAAGCATGCTTGAAGCTGGCCCGGCGGCAGATCCTTTGGCTTCCGGTCTGCTGAGCATTCGTGCTTAGCCGAGTCATTACCCAATAAAAAACCCAAGCGAGGAGAAACACATGTTGGTGAAAGATATTATGACCATGGGCGCACGCAGCGTCACAGAAGATACCGCGATTCAGGAAGTTGCTTCATTGATGTGCCTGTATCGTTACAGTGGTTTACCGGTTGTGGAAGGAGACAAACTGATTGGTTTTATTGCCGAGAAAGACGTATTGGCGGGGCTCTTTCCCAGTATGGAAGATGCGATGGCCGGAATGGCGAATATTGACCTGGGAGAAAAAGCCAAAGAATATAAAAATATCATGAGTATGAAAGTTTCAGACCTGATGACTCGTGGTAGCAAAACCGTGTCACCGGATATGCCGGTATTGAAGGCGGCCATCATTATGACCAACAATCGTTTTCGTCGTATACCGGTAGCCGAAGGTGACAAGCTTGTGGGTATGCTGAGTCTGGGTGACATCCACAAAGCTATTTTTCATCAAAGCCTGACCACTGCCTGAATAGCGGTTTAATCATCATGCTGTTTGGAAGAACTATAAAAAACCCGATTAAAATCTCCGACAAAGGAGCGCTGGAGTGGAAATACGCAACCTGCGGGTATTGTTCCACCGGCTGCTCCATTGAAGTGGGATTGAATAAAGAAGGTGTTGCGGTAGCTTCACGCGGAGTGGCCGATGCCAATGTAAATCAGGGTAAATTGTGTTTGAAAGGTATTTTTGAACATGAACTGTTTGACTCCAGTGGCCGGGGGCTGCGGCCCAAAATGCGTGAGCAGTGGCATCAGCCCTGGGAAAACAGTGACTGGGACAGTGCGCTGGATAAAGTGCATGATGAAATTGTACGTATTCAAAAGAAACACGGGCCGGATTCATTTGCCATTATTTCCACCGGGCAAATGCTTACTGAAGAATTTTATACGCTGGGTAAACTGACCCGTGGCCTGATCGGCACTAACAATTATGATGGCAATACCACGCTGTGTATGGCATCTGCCGTATCCGGCTACAAGCGATCATTCTGTTCGGATGGCCCGCCCGGCTGTTATGATGATTTCGAGCATACCGATTGTCTGATTGCCTGGGGTTCCAATCTGCCCGAGCAACACCCGATCATCTACTGGCGCATGAAAGAAGCGCAGGAAAAACGTGGTTTCCCGCTGATTGTGGTGGACCCGCGCGTAACCATGCTGGCACAGAATGCACACATGCATTTACCCATAACACCGGGAACCGATGTAGTGCTGATGAATGCCATGATGCATGTGATACTGGCCGAGGGTTTGCAGGATCAGCGTTATATTGACGCCAATACAACAGGCTTTGAAGCCTTGCAGGCCGAGGTGGAAAAATACGACCCCACCACGGCTGCTAAAATCTGTGGTATTGATGAAGACAGGATCCGTGTTGTGGCTCGTTTGTTCGCCAATGCCGGGGCCGCCATGCAAATCTGGACCATGGGCATCAATCAGTCCACGCACGGTTCTGATGGCGTGGTGGGTATCAATAACCTGGCCTTGCTGAGCGGCAATATCGGCAAGCCGGGTGGCACCAGTCTGTCGATTACCGGTCAATGCAACGCCATGGGCACGCGCGAATGGTCTTCCTGTTCCGGCTTGCCCAATTATCGCTATCTGGAAAATCCGCAGGATCGTCAGGAAGTGGCCAAAGCCTGGAATGTTGACCCCGAATTTTTTCCCAAAAAACGCGGCATGTTTCAGACCGATATTTATCATGCGATGGAATCGGGTCAGATTAAAGGTCTGTGGCTGATTGCCACCAATCCATTATCTTCCCTGCCGAACAGCTCACGTGTACGCAAAGCGATGCAAGGCCTGGAATTCTGCGCAGTACAGGACTGCTATGAAGACACTGAGAGTGCCCAGTATGCGCATGTTTATCTGCCAGCGGGCACCTGGGCCGAGAAAGAAGGTGTCATGACCAATACCGAGCGGCGTATTAATCTGGTCAACCCCATCAGCACTTGTCCGGGCGAAGCCAGGCCGGATTTATGGATATTCAACCGCATGGCAGAGCGCTTTAATCTGGATAAGAAGGTTTCTTTTCCGGAAAAAGCCGCCGACATCTTTTTGGAAATGGGAGCGCTCTCGAAAGGCCGGCTGGCCGATATTTCCGGTATGACACATGCGCTGATTGAAAAAAACCGGGGTATTCAGTGGCCTTATACGGATGCCCAGTTACAGGCGGGAGAAGTGCCTCCTGCCGGCGGCAAACGTTTGTATACCGAAGATGGCAGTTTTCGCTACGCCAATGGTAAAGCCAAACTGATTCCATTGCCGTTTATCGACAATAACGAAGTACCGGATGAAAAATTCCCCATCTGGCTGAATACCGGCCGTCTGATCGAACACTGGCACGGACGTACCAAAACCGGCAAGATCGGTAACAACAACAAATACAGTCCGATACCCTTTATTGAAATCAATCCCGATCTGGCAGCGGAACTGGGGGTTCAGGCGGGCGAGTACGTGCGTATGGTGTCTCGTCGTTCTGATGCGGTGGCGATGGCGCAACTTACCCAGCGGGTGCCCAAAAACATGGTTTTTCTGCCCTTTCATTTTCATGATTGCGCCAATCGCCTGACACTGGGGTTACTTGATCCACATTCACGCCAACCGGCTTACAAGCAATCGGCCATTCGCATCGAGCGCATTGAAGATCAGCAAGCCGCAGCCCGGTTAAGCATGGAAATGCGCACGTTCTGAGAGATAAACATGTTTCCTGTCCGCGAAAATGAACCCGATTATGCGCTGTTGAATGATACTGACAGCCAGCAACAGAATCGTTACGGAAAAAATATAGAAACCCGCCCGCCGGGTGATCCTTTACGTGACAGCAGTCTGAATATTAATGATGATGCAGCGATTGGCGAAAATCCCAATCGCTACAAGCAACACGGCTTTTATTTCAATGCCGACAATTGCATCGCCTGCCATGCCTGCGAAGCCGCCTGTAGTGAGAAAAATGACAATCCTGCGCACATTGCGTTTCGTTCCGTGGGCTTTGTGGAGGGCGGCACTTATCCTGATTATCAACGCCTGAATATTTCCATGGCCTGTAATCATTGCGATGACCCGGTCTGTCTGAAAGGTTGTCCGACCCGCGCCTATACCAAATTCGCCGAATACGGTGCGGTTCTGCAAGATCCGGATATTTGCTTTGGTTGTGGCTATTGCACCTGGGTCTGTCCGTACAACGCCCCCCAGCTTGACCCGGTGAAAGGTCAGGTGAGTAAATGCAATATGTGTGTGGACCGGCTGGAGGTCGGTTTGAAACCCGCTTGTGTTTCCGCCTGTCTTGGCAAAGCGCTGGATTTTGGTGTAATTGAAAATATTCCGTCAGGACGCGATCAGGCGAAAACCGAAATTCCGGGTTTTCCGCGTACCGATATTACCCATCCCAATATTCGCTTCCAGCAAACCCGCACTACTCAGCGGGACATGCAGCGGGTAGACAGCAGCACGATCAAATATCATCGTGATGACAAGGAGCCTGTTTTTCACCCCGAGCTGGATCCCAAACATGGTTACAAACGGCAATGGAATTTAGCGAAATTACTGGGTTCGCATGAAAACGCCCACATTGTTTTTACCCTTAGCGCGCAGGCGGTTATGGGGGCTTTCGCATTGCTGCTACTGGCAAACTGGAGTGGATTGGCGGCTGCTACTGCCTTGAAGAACAGTGCGGCTTATATGCCTTTATTGTTTACACTGTTTATCCTGATGGGTTTTGGTTTATTTAAACTCAACATGCATCTGGGGAAACCGCATCGCTTCTATCGCGGCTTTTATAATCTACGCTGGTCACCCGTCAGCCGGGAGATTGCCGGGGTATCCGCTTTTTTTGCGGGATTATCCGGCTTCGTATTCTTTTCCCTGTTTAGCGGCGGCTTCGCCGAAGTGTTGCAAACACTGTTCGCCCTGTTGGGATTGGCCGGTATGTGCCTGGGTGGCTATTATATGTACAAGCTGTATCGTATTCCGGCCAGACCTTACTGGGATCACTGGCATACAGCGGCTACTTTTATCGGTAGCGGTCTTGCCCTGGGTTCGCTGCTGCTGGCTCTGGCGGCCCTCGCAGGAGGCGTGTTAACGGCTGAAGCGAGTCGCCTGCTGGCTATCAGCGCCGCCTGGGGCGTACTGCTGGAAGGCGCGGGCCTGTTGGCGCACAGCCATGATTTGAAAAACAGCAAAAGCGAAGCCGCTGCCTCCTTCTATGAACAGAGTACCCGTTACGGTAAATCCTACTGGTTACGCAATGTCCTGCTGCTGATTAATCTGGCCCTGCTGGTAACCATCAGCATGGCGGGTTCGGCCGCTTCCTGGTTATTTATTGTACTGTTTTTCAGTATGTCGGCCAGCGCTATTCTGGGTCGCGCCCTGTTTTATGTGCTGGTGATTCCAACGACCATGCCGGGTGCGTTTTTCTGGAAGAACAAAGGTTTTGTGGAACATGCGCGTGAAACCGGTCTGGCGGATATGCCGCAACTGGGCGTTGCCTATGAGCATCACCATGCGTTTAAACTGAATGAGTTGCTGGATACTGTGCGCAATACTTCCCTGAGTGAGAAGCTGGCTCAATTAAAGCGTATTTTCAGCGGCTAGGAGTCTGTCTGTCGGTTTTGGTTTCAGGAGCAGTTCGCTTGCGCGGCTGCGCGGGAAAGGCAAGATGGCTGACGCCATCTTGCCTGAACAAGTTGTATCAGGAAGCCAGACGTTCCTGAATGGCACTGATTACCGCATCGCTGCTGGTTGCTGTAACGGTCAGCAGCATACCTTCCTTTTCATAAAAACCGATTAATGGCGCTGTTTTTTCGTTGTAAACAGCCAGTCGGTTGGAGATGGCTTCTTCGGTTTCATCATCACGTTGTACAACCGGACCACCGCATTTGTCGCATTTGCCTTCGACTTTCGGCGGGTTGGATTTTACATTGTAGATGGCACCGCAATCACTGCAGGTTCTACGGGTGGTGAGACGATCCAGAATAACATCGCGGGGCACATCAATATTAACCGCAAAATCCAGTTCATCACCAATGCGGGCCAGCAGTAATTTTAATTCTTCAGCCTGCGGAATTGTCCGTGGGAAGCCATCCAGCAGATAACCGTTTTTGCAGTC
The DNA here is from genome assembly GCA_025656895.1 of gamma proteobacterium symbiont of Bathyaustriella thionipta. Lineage (GTDB taxonomy): Bacteria > Pseudomonadota > Gammaproteobacteria > Chromatiales > Chromatiaceae > JAHXHF01. Next base: position 7,027 of record JAHXHF010000396.1, on the reverse strand, counting down.
ATCTTCCTGCAGACGTTCTTCCATAATACCCATGATCAGGTCATCGGGCACCAGATCGCCGGCTTTCATGAAGCATTCGGCTTTTTTACCCAGTTCAGTGCCGGCGGCTACTGCGCCACGCAGAATATCACCGGTGGAAATTTGTACAGAACCATCGATTTTGGTCAGCATTTTGGCAACAGTGCCTTTGCCGGCGCCAGGAGCGCCAAGAAGAATTAGTTTCATTGAGTTATTCCTGAGTTAGTGGGGGGAGATAGTCAGCCATGTGGCCGGTTCGATTATAGGTCCTTTCTTGTAGTGTGCGCATTTTGCCCATTATTTGTGCTTTTGACAATGCGGGCAGTGGTTAAAATTTTGTTCAGTGGATATAAAAATGCTGCAAAAGCTTTCCTGATACGAATAAACCACAGTTTTCATGATTTTTTTGCTTTGGCCGCTACACATCCCGAGCAATTTCAACAAGCGGCTCACAGGGTTTTCAGGATGGCGAGTTTTGATGCGCCAGCAAAAACCAGCCTGAATCAGTCTTAATATAAGTGTTAACCGCGATAAGAGGGGGCTGCTCATGTTCCAGTCCTTGCGGCGTTTGTTCCAGCCCGATGTGTATAGCCAGACTGTCCTGGTGAATCCATTCTGTGTGTTCAATAGAAATATCCAGACCGCCGGATTGAGACAGCATATGGCCAAAGGCTTTAAGAATGTTCTGCTGTCCCATGATTAACGGCATCATGGGCAACAGACAGTAGCAATCTTCACTTTTGGCCCAAACACTGCCCAGGGTTGCAATATCGGCTGCTTCCAGTGCATCGTAATAGGCATCTTCAGCGGCTTCGGGGGAATCATACATGCTAAGCTCCAGAATATTGGTCGGCAGATTGCTAACTGACATAGAATGGACTGATTATAACCAATCCCGAAACAAGTTGGCTTGAAAAATAATACCATCACAGATTTCTCTGTTCGCTTGTTGCTTGGCTTGTTGCTTGGCTTGTTGCCGGCACTGGCTCGTCTGCCATTGGGTGCCGCCTGGAAACTGGGTGATGCCATTGGCTGGCTGCTGTATCAGCGTGCCAAGCGTGAATGCCGTAATGCCCGTATCAATATCCGTACCTGCTTTGCGGATTATACGCGTGACGAGCAGGAAGCTTTAGTGCGTGAGTGCATGAATTCATTGGGACGAACCTATACAGAAAGTGGTGCTGTCTGGTTTCGTCCATTGCACAAAACGCTCAGCCTGATTACTGAAGTGGAGAATGAGGCACTGCTGAGGGATGCCCGTCAGCAAGGGCAGGGACTTATTGCCTTGACACCGCATTTGGGTTGTTGGGAAATACTGGGTCTTTATCTGGCTACGCAGGGTGCAACCACCATTTTATATAAAGCTCCGGACAATAAAGAGCTGCAACAAAATTTGCACAGATTGCGGCAAAAAAGTGGTGCCACACTGGTGGCTGTGGGGCGACAAGGTATAAAAACGGTTTATCAGGCTTTATCCAGAGGTGAAATAGTCGGTATCCTGCCGGATCAGATTCCCAAAGGTGGTGCGGGCGTAGAAGCCGATTTTTTTAATATTCCGGCACAAACCCTGTTGCTGGTTAACCGTTTGGCCAGAAAAACCGGTGCCCGTGTGATCTTTGGTGCCGCTTTACGTCAGCAAGACAAGGCTGTGTTCAAGATTAAAGTGCTGCCCGCTCCGGCCGCTATTGATGATGTTGATCCACGCAGAGCGGCGCGCGCATTGAATGAGGGAATTGAAGCCTGCGTTGACTGGGCTCCGGGTCAGTATCAGTGGAACTACCGGCGTTTCTCAGGTTATTTGGCGGATGGTTCAAAACGTTACCATGAGCAAAATCCTTTGGCGCAAAAAAAACCCGGCTGAAAAGCCGGGTTTAAAAACACAGGTTTAAGTTTCTATGTTTATTTCCGTGCAGAAGGCCCGTTATACTCGATACCGTTGCTCATGTAAGTGAGGAAGTATTCAAGATTACGCATTTCTGCTATTTGTGGCTTGGGTGGTTTGGCACGCATTTGCTTGTGACAACCTTTAAAGCGACGATGCAAGGTTCCCAGATCACCCCATTTGGAACGATACACCGGCCAGCCGGTTGTATGCCCCAGTGCCGGGCTGAGTATGTCGGTTCTGACATGCATGCCGGCATTTTGAACGTGGCAGGTTGCGCATGAGAAATTCAACTGACCACGACGGGTGAAATAGTAACGACGTCCATCCTTGTAAGCGGCCATAGCTGCTTTATTAGGGATTTTGACGTCAGTAACCTGACCACGAGACTCATAGGCCATATAGGCCAATAGACGGGTGATAGGGCCTTTGGCATATTTCAAAGGTTTCTCACCATTGGCTTTACGGCACTCGTTAATGGCTAAAGGTAAGGATATGACCATCTTGCGGCTAAGATCCCAGTAGGGAAATTTGTCAGCCACAGCGGGTGTACCGTGAAAACAACTGGCATAGGTTTTACCGTTTGCAAATGGTTTGTTCCACATGGCTTCGCCATCTTCAATCATGGGTTCGTAGGGAGGGAATTCTTCAATGGCCTCCCAACTGTCCCTGGATACCTTGTCGATAGCATACACACCGTTGCTGTATTCCTGTAGATCAACACCCGGGAATTTTTTGTCAAAATAGGTGTGCCAGGTTTTCAGATCCTGATCAGGGCTGGTGTCAGCAAATGCTGCACCATAGCCTGCCAGCAGAGCCACAGCCGCTACCGTTAATAATACGGTTTTTTTCATAATTATTTCTCCTCCAGTTTTGTATTTGCCTAACAGCGCAGTATTACTTTACTTTACTGTCAGCACTGTCACTGGCACCGGTGTTGTCTTTCCAGGTCAGGTTAATTGCATCACCTTTTTTGCCTGCATATTTGAAAGAAAGATACGGGTTCTTGGATACAGATCCACCCCAGTAAGCCGTCATAACGGTCTTGCCGGCAGAAGTAACAGTAACTTCCTGGATAAAGTGGGCCGGATACATTTTCCCGGTTTTCTTGTTTTTGCGCATACCGGTTTCCATCGGGTGGGTCATCAGTGCCTTAAATGTAACAACACCACCTTTTTCCTTCGCGCGAATCTTAATTGATTTTTTCGCCATCTTGATTACCTCAAAACTTAATTCTTTTAGAGTGAAACTGGTCCAGCAGGAGATTAACCGCCGCAACCACCAATGGTGACTTTAACTTCCTTGCGGTTTGCGTACAGTTTGCCGCCAGCTTTCACAACACCCACTACCGCACCGGTTTTACCCATTTTAATACGGGTGGAAACGGTTGATTCTGCACCGGCACCGAGAATGAATTCTGCTGCCAGAGGGGTGGAGTTTTTCTCGGCAAGAATACTGATGCTTTCAGTGCCGCTGATGTCAGAAGTTATGGTGACGGGAACAACCGCGCCATTTTCAGCGATGTCCGGTGCTTTGATCTTGATTTTGTCCGAGTGTGCGGCAGCGCCACCGATTGCGCTGTCAATAGACTTGGATTTGAAAGCGGCTTCATTCCAGGCGGCCAGTACAGCCTGGGGGGTCAGCAGACCGGCTGCTGCGGCCAGCCCGACGGAGCCCATGCCCATCGTGCCTTTCAATAAGGTTCTACGTTTTGTGCTAATACTCATAAATTAATCTCCACAAAGTGTGATGCAGATATCCGGTTGGAATAAAAGGTAACAAATGATTGATTGCACGCCTGTTTAAAGGGTGTAGAGATAATCAATAATTTTGTTGATTTCATCGTCCGAAAGAATTTTAAATTTTCCGAATGGCGGCATAGCCGTATCCGGGTTGTTGACCATGGGGTTTTCAAGCTGTGCGCGTAATTTGGCACGATCCGGGAAACGGCCCTTCATGGCAACCAATGGTGGTCCCAGGTCACCCGGGCTTACGCCATCAGCAATCATGTGGCAAGCCAGGCAGTTGCCCTTTTTACGATTGAATGCCAGCTCTTTGCCTTGTTTGGTACGTTCCACGTCAGCAGCGCCCGCTACAGCCGGCAGCAAAGTAATGCTACCCACCAGAACAAGTGCTGAAAGCGCAGACGCGGTAAGTCCAGCGAAAGTTCGCATGCCTTCTCTCCTCCTAAAAATTATTATTGGTACGCTGTGTCTCAAAACAGCTCACGGCGCGGTGTTAATACCTTGTCAGGCAAGGTACAGAGAAGCATACCGGATTTATGCAGAATCGCAATAAGTATTTTATTATAAGAAGTTTATTATATTATTTATTAGGCGGAGCGGAGTAGGGAAAGATTTATAAACGGTTTTCTATATCAGACATTTCCTGTTTGAATTGCGCTAAACGGGCTTCCATTTGCTCGCCCTGATAATAGGGGACGTCTTTATCACGCAAGGCAATTTCCAGTTGTCGCGCAGCCAGTTCGGGGGCACCGCTTTGATAATAATACTCGGCCAGATAGCGATGGCTTTCTGTGATTCGGTCGGATTGTCCGGCCGCCTGCGATAACAGGCGATAAACCGAGGCACTTTCAGGACGGTCCTTCAGATGTTCGCGCAACAACTGGTAAGCGCGGTCGGGTAAATTGACATGCAGCAGAGCGGAAGCATAGGTCATGGTAATGGCATGATTCCCGGGGTGCAGCAGCCATTCATTTTCCAGCCTTTCCAGTGCCTTGATCTGTTTGTCATCGTTCATCTCGGCTTCGGCCAGCGCAATGGTATAGACCATCTGTTGAGGAAACTGTTTATTAAGTTTCTTTAAGATGTTGATTGCCTTAGTATATTGTCTGTCTGAAATATACCCCAGGCTTAAGCCGTACTGCATCGCGGCCTTGCTATGGTAGCGGCCTTCATCCAGCGCATTTTGAAAATGCTTGATGGTATCTGCGGGGTCTTCAAAATCACGACTTTTAAACCAGGCTTTAAGCAGGTCGTAGCGAACGTCTTCCTTGGGCTGAATATAAGGATATTTTTCGGCGCGTGCCTGTGCGTCGGCAACACGGGTTGCACTGACCGGGTGAGTTTGCAAAAATTCCGGCATATGTCCGGAACGGTACAAGCGGGTGGCTTTACCCATGCGGGCAAAAAAGACCGCCATATCCCGCGGGTCATAACCTGAGGCGGCAAGAATTTTAATGCCGATATGATCCGCTTCATTTTCATTGCGGCGGGTGAAATTGAGCTGTTGTTGAGCGGACGCAGCCTGCGAGCCCACCATGGCCGCGGCACCCGCTTCGGGGGAACCTGCCGCGCCCAGAATAATGGCACCAATCAGCATCGCCGCATTGGGAATAGACATATTGCGGGCGGCGTCAACGGCCCGATAGAGATGTTTTTGAGTAACGTGGGCGATTTCGTGGGCGATTACTGAGGCCAGTTCATTTTCGGAACGGGTCGTCATTATCAGGCCACGGTAAACCCCGATGTAGCCGGCCGGGCCGGCAAAAGCGTTAATGACCGGATCATCAATAAGAAAGAAATGGAAGCTGCCACCGCGAGCGTCGCTGTGTGCCGCCAGGCGGTTGCCCAGTGCGCCTATGTAATCCGACCATACCGGGTTATCGATAACATGCATGCGCGCGCGCACATTGCGCATGAAAGCGCGTCCGAGAATACGTTCCATTCTGGGGGTAAGAAGGTTGCCGGATGGATCACCAATTTCCGGTAACTGCAGGTTTTCGTCAATCGAGTCTGTGTTGTCGGCACGGTCAACCGACATGCCGGGCAGGTCAAGATCGCTGGTGGCGGCCCCTGTAGCTAGTGAGGTCATGCACATCAGGATGGCGAGCATCAGGTTTCGCATTGGATTCATAATGGGCTGCATGCTGAATTTTTCTGAAAAAACGATGGGTGGGTTCAGTATACAGACAAAGAGGGACTCTATCAGTTCAACTGAATGCGCTGTCCCCAGGGCACAGGCTGTTTGCCTTTAACCAGCCACAAGGTTGGGTAAGGCGGTTCTGTTTGCGGAAACTGACCTTTTGCATCGGTAAAATAAACCAGTATTTGTGGCTGCTGCCCCTGTTGCTGCAGCCATTCAAAGGGTGCGGTAAAACGGCTGCCACCGCCACCGCTGATCTTTTCGGGCAATTGACATTCTTCCCAGGGCTGGTAGTGCCAGGGACAGCCGGCTGCCAACTCGGTGTCACAGGCAAACAGACTGATACGTGCGCGCATTTGTCCTTTTATGGCATTCACTTCAGACAGAAAGGCCTGCATTTCGGCATCTTTGATCGAGCCGCTGCTATCGATGACCACCGCGACATCCAGTTCATGACTGCGCAGACTGGGCATGATGGCTTCACCTTCACGCCGGGAGGGGCGCATATAGCTGTAATCTTCGCGCGCAGTTTCGCTCATATAGCGGGCCAGCAGCATACGCCAGGGTAACTGTGGCTGTAGTAAATGATCAATCATACGCGCCAGTTCACCGCCCATTTTTCCGGCCTGCATGGCCTGCTGAGCCGCCCCGGCCAGACGTTGTTGCCATTGTATGTTCAGTGTGTCGGCTTCATCCGGAGTAAGCGGGGGAGGCGGCGCAGAGCCGGTTGATGCGGGGTCTGCTTCAGGCTTGTCATCAGCGGAAGACGGTTCCTGCGGTTGTTTATTCTGTGGCGTGTTTTCTCCATCCAGAGAGTCCGAATCAGGCTCGGGTTGCTGTTGAGCCTTGTTTTCATTGCTTGATTGCGGCTGATGCTGGCCCTTGTTTTGCTGCTGATTCTGATCATAAAGGTGCTGGTCGAGCGGTTCATCATCATCCTTTTCACTCAGGCAGGGATAGATTTCTTCCGCCGTCATACCCAGAAAATCGGCTATGTACAGACTGTCTGCCGGCGGTGACAGGCCATCATCGATGAGCAGCGGGTTGATGGCGTAATCGCAAGCCTGATCCCAGCGGGATTTAATGCGATGTTCGCGCCGTGCAAAGTGTGACAGGGCGCAATGCAAGGCTTCGTGCGCCAGCATGAACTGGGTTTGTTCCAGACTCAAGGCTTCTATATAGTGTCCGGCAGAAAACTCGCTATTTTCGAGGGGCTATGACCCCGCCCGCCGTCGAATTCAG
>JAHXHF010000390.1 GCA_025656895.1 gamma proteobacterium symbiont of Bathyaustriella thionipta | reverse complement strand
TAAAAATGAACCCACCTGCTAAAACTGGCCGGCTCATTTTTATCATACGGATCACTTTGTTTGAGCGACAAGGCCATGAAAACGCTGCTTATTCTGGGTTCCAAGCCGGCTCCGGCCCTTCCTCCGGCATCGGCTTATGATGCTCTGGCCTGCGCTAATGGTTCCGGTTATTCGGCCGCTCGCCTTGATTTGCCAGAACCGGTTTTTACCGTGATGACTTCTGTGCTGGCTTCCGGCATCGAATCGGGCCGACAAAGCCTGCAGGCAATCACTGGCCTGAAAACCCAAACCCTGTATTTTCTCAGACGGCGGGTACGTACACGCAAGCCCTTAGGCCGCTTATTGCACAATCTGCGTAATTTTCGCAGGAAACGTCTGTACCGGATGAGGCCCTTCTATCTAAAAAAAATCTTGCGCTCAGTCGATTACACCTACGGGCATTTTATTGACCTGGATAGCCATTATTATGACGGACTGGTTGAAAAGCTGTGTGACCATGATCCGCAAATATTGGCACAGTTACAGAAAAAACGGCCTTCCACCGGGCTTATCGCTCTGGCCCTGGGTATTGAGCAACAGGTTTTCCAGCGTTTCATTATTGCCGGCTTCAGTTTTGAATTGACCCATCCTTATGCCAGCAACCCGGAAATTGATGAACGCGGTACCGCTACCAGCGAGCACATGGCAACCGATATTGCGGTTATGCGTTATCTGGCACAAAAGTTTGAGGTGCTTACCACGGAAGCCACCGTGCATGAAAACGCAGCTGTACCACTTTTGTTGAATCCTGATGAACGATAGAATGGCGCTTGCAGGAATGTTCCTGTAAGCAGTGTTGAATTGGAATATTTCCAAGCTTAGAGGCGCTATGTATCATGTATTTTAATTATGATCACCTGAAATTCCTGTATGAGCCATTTCCCATCGGGCTGGCAAAGCCACTGATGGATGCAGATATCTACCAACAGTTTATTGACAACTGGCCGGAGCAGGAATTATTCAAATCAATGCCACAGTTGGGCCACAAGTACGCACTTTCACAGAAATTTCACAGCAAGCAATATCACGATTTTATAAAATCAACACCGGTCTGGCGCGACTTTCACAGCTGGATAAAAAGTGATGAATTTATCGATGGCGTAATGGACGCGCTGAAAGATAAAAATATTGACCTGGGGCATAAAAACCGCAGTGTGATGCAGCGGGTTCGCAAGCGCACCAAAAACCTGGCCAAAGGCAGTCTGGCGCCCACGGGAGCCAAGCTGAAAGCCCGTTTTGAGTTTCAGATGATGCCGGCCAATGGCGGCCATATCCTGCCGCACACAGATACGCCGCAAAAGATTGTTACGCTAGTGGTTTCGATGATGCGCCCGGGTGAGTGGGACCCGGCCTGGGGCGGGGCCACTGATATGAATATGCCTAAGGATATTACTCAGTCATTTAATTACCTTAACCGCTATGACAGTTTTGATAATATGAAACTGCTGGACAGCTTTGAATTTACCGAAAATCAGGCGGTTATCTTTGTCAAAACATTCAACTCCTGGCATTCGGTCAGGCCGATGCAGGGGCAGGCCAGCTCGGCCATGCGCAAGACACTGATTATCAATATCGAGAAACCCAAGGGTATTGTTCTGTAGTTGTTATGGTGGCGCACAGGGTTACAGGCAGAACTTTATGAATAGCACTTATGGCCCGATATTGAGCTGGTATCACCGCAGACGTTGGGCAAAAAAGAATATTCGCCGTATGCAGGATGCCGACAGCATCATTGTTTCGCATACCAAGAGCGGGCGCACCTGGCTGAGAGTCATGATTTCACACGCCTATCATCTGAAATATGGAGTGCCGGCCGATGAATTACTGCAATTCGATAATCTGCATCAATTGAATGCTGCAATCCCCAGGGTTTTCTTTTTTCGGGATACCCGTATTCCAACCTTTAAACCGGGTGGCGGAAGTGTTGCATTGCCCACCGATAAAAAAACGTTGTTCATTGTGCGTGACCCCAGAGATGTGGCGGTGTCCTTCTATTTTCATATCCAGAATCGCGCAACGGCCCAGGAAATGGACCGGAAAGGCATTCCGCAGGAAGACCGCAACAAGGATCTTTATACCTTTGTCAGTGATGAAAAACTGGGTGTACTGCGTATCATAGAACACATGAACCGCTGGCATGAGGCCATGCAAAAAATGCCTGGCCACAGGGTTCTGAAATATGAAGAAATGCGCGCCGACCCGCAAACTGTACTGGATGAAGCGTTAAGCTTTCTGGATCGTCACTTTGAGCCGGAAATTATTGCCGGAGCTGTTGAGTTTTCCTCTTTCGACAGTCTCGCACGCAAAGAGGCCGATGGTTTTTTCAATAGCGATAAGATGAAGTCAAAAAATACGGCAGACGGCAACTCAAGTAAGGTCAGACGAGGCAAGGTCGGAGGCTATCGGGACTATTTCGATGCCCGGCAAAATGCAGTGCTGGACGGGATGCTGGAATCCCGCTTGAACCCGGCCTATGGGTACAACGCCTGAAATCAGAGTACCGGCTTTTTGCCAGCCGTCAGAAAAGACCGGTCAAAACTGAGCAAAATGCCAGCGAACAAGAACCAGTAATAACGCCAATCATAATTAAGCATGCGGAAATTGGTCAATGCACCGAGAAGATGGAGCGCGATTTCAGCATACAGCAGAATAAGCAGATCAGTGCTCATCCTGCCTTCCTGATGGGCGCGCCAGCCTATGCGAAGCAGCAACAGCAGGATGAGCGCAATCAGTACGAAACCAATGATTCCCAGGCGCAACAGTATCTCAATAAAAGCGTTATGCAGGTCACTGTAGATTTTTACACCTTGCCAGGGCCACTCATCCTTGACCAGAGGCTGGGTAATGCCGGGGCCGAGCCCGAACAGCGGGTTCTTTTTCCAGTGCTCAATACCAAACAGCATCATGTGGTAACGGATGCCGATGGACTTTACATTCCCCTGTGCATCGTAAGGTGCAATATCCTGCAGGTTTCCTGAAACAAGTTCTGTGGCGGTATCCATCTCGGTAGTAACTCTTTGCAGCAGGGTTTCATAATTGAAGAAACCAATAAACAGCATGCCGATAATCGCTGCAGCAAACACAGAGCGATAATTTCCGGGCTTTAATTGTTTATAAAACACAGCACCGGCGAATAAAAATAATACAGCCAGAATGATCAGTGATAACCAGGTGCCACGTGACTGGGAAAGGAATATTCCCTGCATGGATAGTGCCAGGAACAGCGCCCATACAACCGCAATAAACAGTTTTGCGGCCAGTTGCCGGCCCATAGCAAAAATGCGCGGAGCCAGGATGATCAGACCGATACAGGCGGCGGCGGAATATTGGCCAAAGGCAATCTCCGAGGGCAGCCCTAATTGCATCCTTTCCTGCCACCATTGTGTATCACCAGACAAAACATGCCAGGGGAACTTCTGCAGACGCCCTGTCCAGAAACCGAGCAGGGCTATCGCCAATGCCGCAAAGATACGCGTCTGATGGCCCCTGAGCACCCAGGCCATGCAGATAAAACCGGCCAGTAAGGCCAGGCGCCAGGCATCTTTTAGTTGAAAATAAATATAGTCCGGGTTTTCAAACAGAGAGGAAAGGGTGCGTAACAAGATATACAGCAGAAGCAGACCGACCACCCAGATAAGATGGGATTGTCTGATGTCCTGCCAGAACTGTCTGCTGATCAGGCAGGTTGGAGCCAGAATCAGGAAAGAGATAGCCGCTTTGGTGCGACTGTCCCAGGCGAAGAAAACAAAAGCAAACATGGCGATGAGAGCAATGCGTTCAGTCAAAGGAAGGGCGCGCAGTTTGTCGAGTAATTTTTTGGCAATCATCCTGCGTAGTGTATCAAACTAATGGTAGCCGTCAGCGTTACCATAATTATTTTGTACAAAAATCGGCTTTATCAGTCTTCGGGGTTGCAAGGATACGAACCCCTAAGTCCGACAGACTCCTAAATTGAGGCATAAATCTATCAGTGGTAGAATTCAAGCGAAGCTGGCACTGCTTGAAAATGGTGCCAAGAAGGCAAGTACAATACATATCCAGATACAAGATTCCATGTTCTTCACAGCTTATGGCTGATTTCTGTTCCCATTGTCCCGGAGACAAGCATTCGATGGCCAATAAAAAACGCTACCGGAAAAAAAAGAGAGAGAAAATTGTTTCATTGTTTTCCTTTCTTTCCCTCGATAAACAACGCAGCATTGATCACTGGCTCAGAGGGCGCAAACAGTTCAAGGAAATCAAACAGGCTGATTTTGTTATTATTTCGCCGCCCAAATGTGGCCGTACCTGGCTGCGTGTGACCCTGTCCGGTTTTTTTCACAGCCGTTATGGAATTCCCGACCATGAAATTCTCGGCTTCGATAACTTTCATGCTATGAATACTGAAGTGCCGCGTGTACGTTTTTGTGATGACCGCTATGTCAGCGATTACAGCAAACACAGAGACTCCAAGGTTGATTATTATGACAGGCGCATTATCTTCCTGATTCGAGACCCGCGTGATGTTGCGGCATCCAATTATTTTCAGTGGAAAAACACGGTTAACCCCTACAAAAAAAGGCTGCATAAAATCAGGCAGCAGCCCGATGAGCTGAGTGTATTTGAATATGCCATGAATGAAGATTACGGCATTCCCAAGACGGTGCGCTTTCTCAATGCCTGGGAGCAGGAGCTTGCCAAAACCAAAGCCCATCTGCTTGTACATTATGAAGATATGCGTGCGGATCCGGCGGCCGTATTAAAGCAGATTACCGATTTCATGCAGATTTCAGCTTCCGATGAGCAGATAGCGCATGCGGTTGAGTATGGCAGCATGGAGAATATGCGTAAGATTGAGAAAAATACAGATCCCGGTGGCAGTCGCCGGCTGATGCCTAAAGACATCAATAATCCGCAGGCATCCAAGATTCGTCGCGGCAAAGTAGCCGGCTACCGGGACTATCTTTCCGACAAAGAGCAGACCATTATCGATGACTATATCGCGAATAATCTGCTGCCTTCCTACGGCTATAAATAGCGCCATCTGCCGAGCCTTGTAAGCCCGTAGATTAAACGCTTCAGAACCTGGATGCTATATGAAAGCCTATCCGGTCGGGCAATGGCATATCTTTGCGAAAAGCCTCGTCATATTTCAACACCACGTCCTTCTTGGTGCGCAATACAGCATTGCCCCGAATCAGGTGAGGCGCCGGCATAAACGGCTGGCCCGAGCCCAGCTGCTTGCCAATAGCATCAAAATCCAGCCCCAGCATACGGCCCACCGGACGCAGGGCTGACAAAGGATCCTGGCATAAGGTTTCATAACGGACGCGAACCGATTGATCACCCAGTTGCTGTTCCAGTTTGCCGAATTCCCGAATATGCCATTTCCAGCGTCTTGATACCTTGATGACGCGTTTGAGCCGTTGCCAGAATCCCTTGTTCAGCCGGCCAATACGAACATCCTTGCGGATTCGGGACCAGACCACTCCCCGGCCATCTCTGACAATATGTACAAGATAAAGATCAATATCGGGAGTTTGTAATAATTGTCTGGCATAGCCTGCATTGTGGCTCACGTCTCCGGTGAATGGTCTGCCGGATAGCTCGGAAACGATATGAAACAAGCGGGGAAGTTTTTCCTGATCAGCTTTATCCTGAAAAGGCCGGTAGCGCAATCTGACTTCTTGCCAGAAAGGACAGGCATCAGCGGCAGCTCCACAGGAGCAAACATTTTCTTTAATGAACAGACCACCATGTGGAAAATCACGCAGCTTGCCGGTGGCGAATATGTGTGGATGCTGGCCGAGTATCATGTTGGCGATGGTTGTGCCACCGTGTCCCGAGCCTGCGATTAAAACAACTTTTGCTTTTTGCATGAGCATAGTATATCTGCTTGAGAGGTCAGATGCTGAATCTGTGCGGCGTCGGGGTTGGCGATTGTCGGTAAAATAGCAAGGCCAACAGGTGTGTTGTTACTCCGCAAGTTGTTCAGGCAACGGGTTGATATTAATCATTGCATAAGTTCTTGCGTGAATTTTATGTGGACGAATCCCCCCAACCCCCTTTTTCAAAGGGGGCTATTGTTTCCCCCTTTGAAAAAGGGGGACTAAGGGGGATTTACTATTCCAGGCATTTTATGACTGAAGCCATGATTAGCACTGCAGTTGCTTATGCAACAATTTATATACGGATTTTCCTTATTATGAGCCGCCCAGTGGCGACACCACAAAGGCCGGCATGGTTTCTCCCCGCCTGCGGCAGTCAATAAATTTGTCTGCCACCAGAAACGCTTCATGAATGGTCTGATCCATGTCGAGATAACGGTAGGTGCCCAGACGCCCCAAAAAGGTGACCTTTGCTGTTTGACCGGCCAGCTGAACGTATTGCGCCAGCTTGATTTTATCGGCTGCCAGCCTGATCGGGTAGAAAGGCGTATCTGAACGTTCTGCGGCAAAACTGTATTCTGTGAACAGGACTGTCTTTTTGTGTGTTTCCCACGGGGCAAAGTGTTTATGCTCGCTTATGCGGGTATAGGGAGTCTCGAAATCACAATAATTCATCACCGCACAACCCTGATAATCACCCTCGCCACGAGTCATATCAAATCGTAAAGAGCGGTAGCCAAGATCACCACATTCATAGTTGAAATATTCATCCAGAGCACCTGAATAGAATGTTTGCTCATATGATTGCAGGTGGTCTTGCGGCAAACTTTCACCCAGATGCAAAGTAATAGCAGGATGCTTTAACAATGCCTCAAAAATAGGTGTATAACCCTCCTCCGGCATACCCTGGAAAGGGTGGGAAAAATAGTTATCATCGTAATTAAAGCGTAGCGGAAGGCGTTTCAGAATACTGGCCGGCAACTCGCTCGGCTCACAACCCCATTGTTTTTTGGTGTATCCGTACAGAAATGCCTTATAAAGACGCGGCCCGACAAAACGCAGTGCTTGCTCCTCGAAAGTTTGCGGGTCGCTAATCGTATGGTCAGCCTCAGACTCAATCAGGGCTTTCGCTTGTGCTGGATTCAGGCAGCTGGCATAGATCTGGTTGATCGTATGCAGGTTGACAGGAAGGGAGTACACGCGATTTTGTGAAACCGCCTTGACCCGGTTGATATAGGGTCTGAATAGTGCCAGTTCATTGACAAATTTCCATACATCCTCACGCTGGGTGTGAAAAATATGCGGCCCGTACTTGTGTACCATGACGTTTGTTTCACTGTCTCGATAGGTGTAACAGTTTCCACCGATATGATCACGCTTTTCGAAAACATCCACACAAAATCCTGCCTGAGCGAGCTTGTGCGCAATCACCGCACCGGAAAAGCCGGCACCCGCCACGGCTACCCTGGTGCATGTTTTGTTATTACTCATGTCTTTAACCCGGAAATTTCACTATAACGTTGAAATATCACCATAAATCATTATAAATCAAGCGGTTGGGGGTATATTTGCAAAGTGCAAACTGTACCCTGGAGCACTATCCTGTTTTTCGCTGAGTCACAATCTTATCCTTACTTCATAGAGTTTATCTTTCTTCACTGTTGGCATGCCCAACGGAACCTATATTTGCCCCAACCCCGCAGTCAGCTCATTGCACACCATTATAGTACTCCAACCATGCTGTTTTGATGGGTTCAGCGTCACTGTGGCGCTTCGCAACAAGGCACAGCTTGCAGCAAATGGCCTTAGTCCTTAGCAAAAGCTGTAACGCTGTGGCGGAGCGCCACAGCGGCGCCCGAAGGGTTGATCTGTCAGCACTCATGGCGTTGTTGCACCTCTTGCAAAGGACTAAGGCCATTTGCAGCGCGGCGCGCCTACCCATGAGCACTGACAGACCAACTGAACCCATCAAAACAGCATGGTTGGAGTAATAGTATGGTCGGGGTAAAACTGCGTCAACGTAAATGATGATAGCTGCCACGCAGGGTAAGTTTCACGCTTTATTCAATAACTGCCGTACTGCAGCCACGGACTGATCCAGATCGTTGTGTTTCAAGGGTCTGGGGGTGAACAGGGTGAAATCTTCAAGCCAGCAGGCATGTTGTTGTTTAACCAGTTGTTGCAGCAGAGGGCTGATATTGCGGCGTAAACGCAGTGGCGCAAATCGCTGCACCAGCCTGTGACTCAATACATTCCAGCGGAAAAACTGGCGGGAGAAAAGTTGTACTTGTTTCTGTACCTGCGGGTGATGGATATACACCGGCTTATGGGTTGAAACCGCTTCAGCCAGCATTGAAATACTTTCTCCGGTAACAATAATACGATCGGCATTAGCCAGAAAAGCCAGATAGGGATTGTCTTTTTTATCGGTGTTCCAGAGATGCAGGAAGTGTGCTTGCGTAACTTTGTCAAGAATACCGTCGAGTAATTCCGGCGGGGTTCTTCGGCTGGATGTAATGAGAAGTGTGCCACCGGCTTCCCGTGCCATTTGATTGGCTTTTTCACCAATATTTTGTCCTGTTTTGAAGTCATAAATAAAAGCACCACTATTACCACCCAGCAGCAGCACAATATAGGGAGGCGCGTAAGGCTCAAGTCGGGACAGCCAATCGTGTTTGGCTTGTTTTAATTGTTGTGGATTTATGCGATGCAATGGCAAGCTGTTGACCAGCACATTGTTTTTCTTCGGCAAATAATACTGCGGCGTGGTAATGACCAGGTCGTAAAGATCAGGATGCCACCAGGGGCGACCCAGATGAACCAGCCGTGTATGACCAGCCGATTTCTTTTTGATCCAGTGAGCCACCGATTCATTTCGCCGGCCAGCAGTAAGGATGACATCAGGCCAGGGTGGCCGCAGCTCGGTGACGGATCTGGACTGGATACCCAGCCGCGTTGGACGTTGCAACAGGGTGCTTGCAAGTTCAGTCTTGCGGTAGTACATGTTTTTTTTCTGGTAAGGAAGCTGTAATCTTTCAGCCAGTGCAAGTAGCTGATTATTATCCCCGGCTTTTTGTCCCAGCAGTAACCAGACACAGCCAGATTCATCGGTTTTTCGCGGACTATTCACGGTGATTAAAATTTCCAGGGGGAAGCTTTGGGTAACATGAAAGGGAAATCAAGCCTAACAAGCGGTTAATTATCTCAACGTTTTTACTGGATGAATACAAAAATGACAGAATTCTGGATATTTTGCGAATCCAAAGTATTTATGGACATGAAATCAGGTGTTACAATGCGGGGGAAGTGCTTGTGGAGGTGGGCTGTCCTTGCTCCCTCCAATTCTACCATGTGAAAGGCAGAAACAGGTTGGTATTCCCCCCATCGTGGCTGACGCTTTATAGCAGCGGAATAATGTTGGCATAAATGGATAAAATTATGAGCACGTCTGTCGAAAAAACGCAAAAACCTGAAAAAGCAATTTTTCACACCTGCCCGACTGACCCGGACTGCCCTTACTGTAATGGCTCTATTGAGCCAGACAAGGCATTGGACTGGTCATTTCTGGATGCGGCTTATTGTATTTCACTGAAAAGCCGGGAAGACCGGGCGGTGAATGTAGCGAAAGAATTTCATCGCGTTGGCCTGTGTCAGAAAGTGATGTTTTACCGCCCGCTCAAGCATCCGATTAAAGGTATTATCGGCAGTTGGGAATCACATCGTGCGGTCGGTGAGGATGCGCTCGCAAAAGGTTATGAAAGAGCACTGGTGATGGAAGATGATGTGCTTTTCAGCCGCCGTCTGCGTCCGGCCAGAATGCGTGCCATCAAAAAGGCCATGGATGCTTTGCCGCCCGACTGGATGATTTTTTTTCTCGGCCACTGGCCGCTGTGGGCTTATCCGGTTCGCCACAATGTGATCCGCACCGGATCCTCTTGCGCGCACGCTTATATTACCAGTCCGCGCATGCAGCAATGGCTGCATGATCACCCCTGGGGTAAGCAAGGCACCATGAAATTGCGCCTGGTCGGCAAGGCGCTGGACTCTGCCTTTGCCGAGTTGCCGGGGGTTTACGCACTGTTTCCCATGGTGGCCACACAAAGCGTCAGTAAAAGTGATAATTTCAATTTTACTCCCAAGAAAGGCTCCAGGCGCAAGCTGAAACACCTGGTTACTCATTCCCGCCATAGAGAGCTATTACTGGCCAAACTGATGCGACCGGCAGAATTTATCGTGGTTGGTTTGTGGCCGATATTCTTTGCGGCCCGCAAACTGGGCTTGCTGAAAGGCGAAGCGGATAAAGCCAGACCCGGCTCGGAAGAAACCTGATTCACGCTGCTTTTTCAGCAGTTTTTATACAGTTTTTTCTCACCCGCCGGACGGGTACGAAAAATTTTGGCTGACCACATATATTGTGCCGGATCGGCATCCAGTATGCGTTCCATAGCCTGATTTTGCAAAGTGATTTGTTCGACCAGACTGCCGCTTGTCAGTCCCTCGACCGGCTTGCCAAAAGACACAGAAAAACGCCTTTTATCCGGGCAATAGATAGAGGTCACCGGAATTACGCTGGCGCGACAGCTTTTTGCCAGTTTTCCCAGCATTGCCAGAGAAGCCTTGGGCACTCCATAGAAAGGCGCAAATACCGCATTTTTCTGGCCTCTGTCTTCATCAGGAAGATAATAAAGCCAGGCACCGCCACGTATCAGTTTAATCAATTCACGCATACCGGCCTGGTTATCAAACAGAATAGCCCGATAACGATTGCGGAAGCGATTGACAACCCAGTCCAGTACCGGTTTGCCGGAATGTATGCGTATCGCGCAGACGCCCTTGTAATCCATCGTTATTCGTTGTGCGGAATATTCCAGTGCCAGGGTGTGCGGGGTCAGCATGATGATGTTGTTGCCTTTGGCCTCTTCAGCCTGTACGTTTTCGATACCCTGAACATCAAAGATTGCGCGCAAGTATTCTGCAGAGCGGAATAACAGCACCCCATAGGAAAGGAAAGTATGAGTTAAAATGCGGCTGTGCCTCAGTAACAGTGCCTGTCTTTCCTCATTCGACAGTTGCGGATAACAAAGCTTCAGATTGGTCAGGGCAATACGTTTCCGTTTGGAATCAAAACGCAGCATCCAGGCGGCCATCAGGTCACCCAGAGCGGCACGCAGTCGCATGGGTAACAGCGCCAGCAACCACACAGGAATCAGTGCCAGCCAGGTGAGCCAGTAGCGGGGCAGAAAGGCCTCACGGCTTAATTGCGGACGATGAGCGCCCGCCATCAGTCGCAGTGACCCAAAAGGGCCGCCAGTACAGCTTCGTTCCGGCACAGGAATATGCGATGACAGGTTTTTTTCTTGAATGGTAACGGGTGCATGGCTATGGTCTGTTTTTTACAGGCATCTTGTGGTTGCAAAGATTTGCTTCATCGAACGGATGGGTAGTTTACAATTAGCGGGCGTATTCACAAAACTTTAATCAGCGTATTCTTGCGCAGGCCTTTTGCCAGTAGAGTGAGCAGCATGTTCCGAAGCAGATTTTCTTGATCATTGATCGCTACATAGCCGCTGAAGTCATCAAACCTTTTTTGTTGATTATGGCGGTGCTTGGCCTGATGTTTCTGGCCGTCAGTATGGCAGCTTTGCTGGGCAATGTGCTGGCCGGCAAGCTGGAAATGTCGGTGTTGGCAGCATTAATCGGTTTGCGCACCCTGATTGTTCTGGATGTGTTGCTTCCCAGTGCCTTGTATGTCGCGGTGATTGTATCCATGCGCCGCCTGCATCGGGATATGGAAATTACCGCTTTATGGTCATTCGGTCTGAGCGATGCACGCATTGTGCGCGCTGTTTTTGTCGTCATACTGGGAATCTCTGTACTGGTTTCCCTGGTGTCTGTTTTTGGTCGTCCCTGGGCCTATAAAACCAGTTACGATATTGAAGAACAGGCCAGCCTGCTGGCCGGTATGCAGCGCCTCAAGCCAGATCGTTTCGTCAGCCTGGGCGAAGGTGATATGACAGTTTTCTTTGAAGATTATGATGAAGATAAAGGCGTTTCAACAGAGGTCTTTGTGCAGCAGAAAGATGAACATTCCAGTCGTGTCATCCGTGCCAGAGCCATGCATGTCAAGCAGAATGAAGGACAGTTACAGGTGCTTTTTGAAGACGGCCATGTGTATGAGACGCGTGATAGCCAGGCGGGTGACCGGGTGCTCAGCTTTCATCGTCTTGAAGTGGGGCTGAACCTGAAACCGGTCGAATCGGTGCGCAACAAACGTAAAGCGGTTGCCACGGCCGAACTGTCTGAATCCGTTAATCCCAAGGAAATAGCGGAATATCAGTGGCGATTAACAACCCCGGTATCCACTTTTTTGCTCGGCATCGTGGCCATTCCCCTGGGACGGGTCGGATCACGCCGCCACAGTGGTGGTATCCGGCTGATTATCGCCATTATCCTGTATGTTTTGTTTTTTTACCTGACCAGTACTTCCAGAACCTGGCTGGAGCATGGTGATATTGGTGCCATGCCGGGGCTGTGGTGGGTTCAGGGTGGTATTGCGCTAACCTTGCTGGTTTATTTTTCCTGGCGCAGATTCCGGTTTTTACAGTGAGCCTTCTCAATCGCTACATCGGCAAGCAAATACTACAGGGGTATTTACTGGTCTTTGCTTCTTTACTGGGTATTTTCAGTATTGTGCGTTTCATGGTCGAACTGGAAGATGTGGGTGATGGCAGCTATTCCTCTCTGGATGCACTCTATTACCTGTTGCTGACCATGCCATCTCAGCTCATTTTTCTGGCGCCGGTCAGTGTATTTCTGGGCAGTTTGATACCGCTGGCCAATCTGTCCCGTCATGGTGAACTGATTGCTATTCGCACAGCCGGCTATCCCATAGCCCGTATTGCGCGAGCCATTCTGTGGCCGGCGCTCGGGCTGATGCTGTTTTTATTACTGCTGAGCGAAGTTATATCGCCTGTTTTGTACAAGCAGGCGGTGCAAATGCGTCAACAGGCGGTGCAGGGCAAGAGTGCTCTGGATGTTGTCTCCAATCAGGAAATCTGGAGTCGCAAGGGAGACCGGTTTATCAATATAGGTCAGCTTGAATTCGGTCAGGTGCCGGCAGAGATTCGTATTTATGAATTTTCCGAAGATCGTAAAATGCGCCTTTCATTGTTCGCCCGGCGCGCCAAAATTCAGCAGGACGGAAACTGGCAGCTATCCGGAGTTAAGGTGGGACAATATAAACAGGGAAAATGGCAGGTATCTTATGCGCCTGTTTATCGCTGGAAACCCTTTATAACACCGCAACAACTTGAAAAACAATTTGTACCGATGGAAAGCCTGTCAATCAGTGAGCACTGGCGCTTTCTGCAATATCTTAAAGATAGCAAACTCAGAACCGGTGAAGCGGGACTGGCTTTCTGGATAAAAGTGGTACAGCCGCTGCTGATTCCTTTTATGGCCCTGCTTTCGCTGTATGTTATTTTTGCCAATCCGCGATCCAGTCATTTTGTTCTGTATCTTGTTCTGGGTATCCTGATTGCGGCTTTTTATCTGCTGGCCCGACAGGTCATTCATAACGTGGGGCAAGTGCTTGAATTAAAGCCGCAAATTTCCGCATTCATACCACTGTTGCTGGTGATTTTGGGTGACCTGTGGATTTTCTGGTGGTTTCGAAGAAAAGTCTGAGGAATTCAGCTTCCAGGCTGTACTGAAACAGCAGCGCCTGCATCATGATCCGTTGCCAGACTTTGCATGGCTTCCGCAAAGGCAGGAGTGAGCAGGGATGCGCCAAATTCAGACAGATGATCACCATCGTGATAGATGAGTTTGTTATGTATTTCTAAAGGACATTGCTCCTCTTTACACAGCCAGGGTTTGACTTTCAGCAACTGGAAGCGGGATGCAGGCAAGCTGGCTAAAACATGCTCAAATGCACGTTGGTAATCATCAGCCTGTTGATGAAAATAAAGTTCTCTGATATTTTCCCGCCCCAGCCAGGCTTGCCTTACAAAATGGTTGGCCGCTGATTTTCCGAAGCGGGCTCCCACCTCGGGAATATCTTCAATAATAAAGACCTGACGATTTTTCAATGCATCCAGTGTGCGGGCCAGGCCACGCCGGAAAACACTGGCATTTTCAGGCGGTGAGGAAAATTGTGTTTCACTGTCAGCAATCAGTATATTGCTGACATCATAGCCTTTTCCGGTTAAAGGAATGCGCCAGTAACCGCCAAGAAACACCTGCCTGATAGTGGTTCTGGCCTTTATAAAAGCCAGTACTTCATTATTAAAAAGCAGGCACCTTTTATTGTGCCTTCTGTACACGCCGGCCAATGGTCTGCAGCCATCACTGGTTATCGAGTAGCCCGCAACCCCGGCGTCCAACGCGGCTTGATGCAGTGCCGGTGAAATGGCTTTCGCGTGAGAGTCTCCCCAAATAACAAATTGTGCCGGGCTGTTTGGCATGCCCAGCTGACACAGCTGGCCTTTTTCATCGGAATCAAGATCATCGGATCTGACTTCATTAAAGACCCGGCAGTCAGGTTCGACGGCCGCTAAACGGTCAGGCTTCTGTAGCAGGATATTCATGGCTTTTTCAGGAATCCGGTAACCCAGACCATGTCCGAGCAGAATAATAACAGTGCCTGTCGTCGCCAGGGTTCCGACAACGGCCAGTTCGTGCCGGATACGACGTACCGGCATGTTGCCGAGCGGACGGCGGTAGCGGTTTTCTATAAAACGATACGATAAAACAGAAAGCAAGCAGTAAAACAGCACAATAAAGGCCGAATCAAAACGGCTGTTATCCAGCATTTTTGTATAAACCGTAACCGGCCAGTGCCACAGATACAATGAATAGGAAATCATGCCGACCAAAACCAGTGGATGGCGGCTTAATAACCAGGAAGCCAGGGTGCTGTGATGCGTGTTGGCATGAATAACAAGTGCCGCACCCAGTACCGGATAAACAGCATTCATGCCGGGGAATACAGAATATTCATTCAGCATGAACATAGAGCCGGCAATCAGCAACAGGCCGGTCAAAGCGGCAACCTGGGCCATCATTTTATGGCGTATGGCCGGCACCATGCCAAGCCCCAGTGTCACACCGATGAGTAATTCCCATGCACGCGCAGGAATCATGTAAAAAGTAAACTTTGTAAAATAAGGCGCCAGTAAAATATTGCCGGCTAACGACAGACAGAGTAAAAACAGAATAACGCCATGCATGGTTTTGCTTTGAAATTTTCGAAACAGAAAATACAACAATGCCGGAAACAGGATATAAAACTGTTCTTCCACCCCCAGGGACCAGGTATGCAAGAGCGGTTCGGTTGCAATATCCAGCCCGAAATAGGTACTGGAAATCGTATAGAAATAGATATTGGGAACAAAGCCAATTGATGCCAGAGTGGCTTTTGATAAATTGATATATTCATTCGGCAGCAGGAAAAAATATCCCGCAACCAAAGTGCAAAGCAGAACAAAAAACAGCGCGGGAATAATGCGCCTGACCCGGCGGGCATAGAACTTTATAAAGCCGAACTGCCCCAGCTTCATTTCCCGGATCATGATTGAGCTGATCAGGTAGCCGGAGATTACAAAAAACAGATCAACGCCGACAAAACCACCGGGTATCCAGGAATAACCGGCATGGAATAACACCACGGGTATGACCGCAACGCCACGCAAGCCATCAATATCGACCCGGTAATTCATATTGAATTATTCAGGGTAGGGTAGAGAAAAAAGGCAAAAGGGCACAAATTTTTTATCAACCGTTAGCGTTTGAACTGTGGTTACACTTTTGAAGTGTCAGCGAGCTAATAGAAATATCCCTCAGTGTGAGCTAATAGAAATATCCCTCAGTGTGAGCTAATAGAAATATCCCTCAGTGTATTAAAAACAGGCTTTGCCATATAGATAAACAGCTTACTCTAAAGTGGACCCCATAATCAAGACAGTAGTTTAAGCTGTACTCTGTGATGGGAGAAATGAACCAATGAGCGAAAGAAAGAAGAGAAAAG
>JAHXHF010000129.1 GCA_025656895.1 gamma proteobacterium symbiont of Bathyaustriella thionipta | reverse complement strand
TGGCCAAAAATGCAGGCAATTGACTGAATTCGACGGCGGGCGGGGTCATAGCCCCTCGAAAATAGCGAGTTTTCTGCCGGACACTATATAGGCCCTATTGTCTGGTCGCCGGAAATAGCTTATCCGCACTGGTGGGACGAAGTGAGTCAGCGAGACGATGTGGTTTATCTTTCCCTCGGTTCTTCGGGTGATACGTGGGTGACGGACAGGGTGCTCAATACGCTGCATGAAATGGGGCTTACCAGTATTGTATCTTCGGCCGGTCGCTATACGCATACGCCGCAGGACAATTGCTTTATTGCGGATTACCTGCCAGGAGTGCAGGCAGCCCGGTTGGCGCGTTTCATGGTGGGTAATGGAGGCAGCGCTTCTGCCTATCAGTCTTTTGCCACGGGAACGCCACTGATTGGCATTCCAAGCAATATGGATCAATATTTAACCATGGAGGGCGTGGAACAATGCGGAGCGGGAATCATGTTACGTGCCGGTCGTTTGAAAGCCGCGCAGCTAAGGAAGACTATGCAGCAGGTATGGGTTGATCCAGTCTACCGGCAGCGCGCAGAGCTTTTAGCAGCAGAAATGAAGGCGCTGGATAGCCGGACTGAATTTCGAAAATTTATAGATTCGGTCGTGTGAGAAACTCGCAGAGATTCAATAAGGCTTATGCTCAAAATGTATCATTCAGACCGGGCAAGAAAAAGCCGCTGAGATCATAAGACCCCAGCGGCTTAATTACTGCTTAAGCGCTATGTCTTACTGACGATGCAGTTCAACACGCTGGTTTTGCAGCTGACCCTGACGAGTGCTGTTGTCAGCAATCGGGTCATTCCAGCCATAGCCTTTGGCAGACATCAAGCTGCTGTCAACACCGCGTGAAGCCAGGTAGTTCATAACAGATTCTGCACGTTTCTGTGACAGTTCCATGTTGAACTCTTCGCCGCCGGTCTGTGAAGCATAACCACCAATTTCTACATTAACAGGACGACGCTGCAGGGCGTTGGCAATCACGTCCAGTACAGTGCGAGCCTGAGCGGTCAGGTTGGCAGAACCAGTCTGGAAGGTTACACCTTTCAATACTTCATGCAGGCTTTCCAGGTAGCTTACGCGACCATCCAGTTCGTCCAGACGGTCAATGATAGGCTGTCTCCAGGCGGTGCAGGCTTCTTCAGCAGCTTTTCGATGAGCCATACCGGCTTCGGCAGCAGCGTGGCCTTCCTGAGCATAAGAACCGGTTTCGGTCCAGTAAGCTTTGGATTTTGAAGTAGCCAGAATGGTTTTGGCTGTGTCTAAAGACTGACCGGCCGCATGAGATTCAGCCATGCATTTACCGAAATCACCGGATTCTGCTTCAGTGATTTTGCTGTCCAGACCATCCAGATCGCGAGGTACGGGGGTGCCGCAACCGGCCAGGCCCAGTACAGCAGCAATGCTGATAAAGGTAATCGTTTTTTTCATCGGGTTCTCCCTGTGTATAAAATAGTAACTTCTTTTATCTAGATAAAATTCAGAGCGTCAAGCTAGCTCGAGACGCTACAAGCTGCATAATAACAGTATTGTCGGCTAAAACAAAGATTTATCGCTTTTTCGTTGGGTTTGTGTCTCATCTGTTGTTTTTTTGTTGCAATGAAGGCGAATATAAGCCCTGCACAGAAACAAGTGTAGTCGATGGGGTGATAATTGACAGTTAAAAAGGCGGTAGTTAAAAAAATCCCGGCAGTCAGGGAAAACTGCCGGGATACGATGCGCCCGGTAGGGGTGACCGGGCGATTCGAGCCGCCAAGGGAGGTTGCGGCTCTTACGTCCTGTTGACGCATACTTAACTAGACCGGGGTCGCATGGAAAAGTTCCCGGCCGTTGGTCAGCGATAAGCGGTAAATTCATAAGACGGCTTAATGAGCCTCATCCCAGTTATCTCCGATACCGCTATCCACAATAAGAGGCACAGAAAGCCGGGCGGCCTGCTGCATGAGCTCGGTAATTTTACTCACAGACTCGCTCAGTTTGTCATCATCCCTGATTTCAAACACCAGTTCATCGTGAACCTGCATAATCATGCGTACTGCCGGTTTTTTTGACTGAATCCAGTCATCAACCGCCAGCATGGCTTTTTTGATAATGTCGGCAGCCGTACCCTGCATGGGGGCGTTGATAGCCGTGCGTTCAGCAGCGGCGCGTCTTTGGCCGTTGCGTGCCTTGATTTCAGGCAAATACAGGCGGCGGCCAAACAGGGTTTCAACAAAGCCATCCGCCGCCGCCTGTGTGCGAATGCGTTCCATATAGCGGGCGACACCGGGATAACGATGGAAATACAGGTCAATATATTGTTGAGCGTCCTGACGGGGGATGGCTAGCTGCCGAGCCAGACCAAAGGCAGACATGCCATAAATCAGCCCGAAATTAATGGCTTTGGCCGAGCGTCTTTGCTCTGTACTGACATCCTCCAGTGCAACACCGAATACTTCGGCGGCGGTGGCGCGATGCACGTCCAGGCCAGCACTGAAAGCGTGCAACAGGCCTTCATCCTGAGATAAATGCGCCATGATGCGCAGTTCTATTTGTGAATAATCGGCGGCCACCATGCGCCAGCCCGGTTCTGCAATAAAGGCCTGGCGAATACGCCGGCCCTGTTCGCTGCGTATCGGTATGTTTTGCAGATTGGGATCGCTGGATGACAAACGCCCGGTTGCTGCAACCGCCTGGTGGTAAGAGGTATGCAACCGCCCGCTGCCTGCATCCACCTGCTGTGGCAGTTTATCGGTGTAGGTGGATTTCAGCTTGGAGAGCGCGCGATGCTGCAAAATGACTGCGGGCAGTTCATGCCCCTGTTCAGCCAGTTCCTGTAATACCGCTTCGGCGGTGGAGGGTGCGCCTTTGGCCGTTTTACGAATCACCGGCAGCTGCAGTTCTTCAAAAAAGATATGTCCGATTTGTTTGGGGGAGCCCAGATTAAAACGATGACCGGCTATGTCATAGGCTTGTTCCTCAAGTTTTTGTAAGGTTTCTGCCAGCTGCTGGCTGTGTTGCCTAAGCATGGCAGAATCAATGAGCACGCCACATTGTTCGATACGCGATAAAACCGGTACCAGCGGTATTTCAATATCACGGAAGAGTCTGGCCAACGGTGGGATTTTTTCCAGTCTGGGCCACAATGTCTGGTGCAAACGCAACGTGATGTCGGCATCTTCGGCTGCGTACGGGGCGGCCTGTTGCAGGTCAATCTGGTCAAAGGTGATTTGTTTGGCACCTTTACCGGCAATCTCTTCGAAATGAATGGTTTTGTAGTTCAGATAATGCTCAGCCAGCGCATCCATATTATGCCGGCTGGCGGTAGAGTTCAGTACATAGGATTCCAGCATGGTGTCAAAACGAATACCGTTCAGGCTAATGCCGTAATGAGACAGTACATTGCGGTCATATTTCAGGTGCTGCCCCAGCTTGGCTTTATTTTCATCTTCCAGAAGCGGCTTGAGAGCCTGCAGCACCTGGTCGCGATCCAGCTGATCGGGCGCGCCTGGATATTGATGAGCCAGCGGAACATAAGCCGCAGAGCCGGCTTCCACCGCAAATGACAGTCCCACCAGTTCGGCCTGCATGTAGTGCTTGCTGGTCGTTTCGCTATCAAAGGCAAACAATTCGGCCTGTTGCAGTTTTTTCAGCCAGCGCTCAAAGTCAGCTTGCAGCAGCAGGGTTTCATAATGACCCTGGATACTTGCAGGGGGATTTTGCGGGCTTTCATCATCTGTTGTTGGCTGATTATCCAGAGCCGCCAGTAAGCGCCGGGCTTCAATGCGTTGGTAATGTGCCCGCAAGGCTTCGATATCGGCTGCAGCCGGTATCAGTTCATGCACGGAAGCCTCTGTTTTTACGTCCAGGCGGATACGGGTCAGCTCGCGAGATAACGCCAGTTGTGCTAAATGGGCGCGCAGATTTTCACCAATCTTGCCTTTGATCTGATCCGCATGGCGCAGCAGATTGTCAATATCGTTGTATTCGGCCAGCCATTTGGCCGCTGTTTTGGGACCGCACTTGGGAATACCCGGAATATTGTCACTGCTGTCGCCTACCAGAGCCAGATAATCAATAATCTGATCCGGCCGTACCTGGAATTTTTGCATAACACCGGCTTCATCCAGAATCTGGTCATTCATGGTATTGATGAGGGTGACGTGCGGGTTGACCAGTTGTGCCAGATCTTTGTCACCGGTGGAAATCAGGGTATTCATTTGTTCGTGTGAAGCTTGTGCCGCCAGGGTGCCAATCACATCATCGGCTTCCACGCCTTCAACAATCAACAGGGGTAGCCCCATGGCCCGAATAATTTCATGCAAAGGCTGAATCTGTTCGCGCAGGTCATCCGGCATGGGCGGGCGATGCGCCTTGTATTCGGCATACAGGTCGTTGCGAAAGGTCTTGCCCTTGGCATCAAACACCACCGCCATCAGATGTGGCTGATAGTGCTTGATGAGCTTGTTGAGCATGTTGATAACACCCACAATGGCACCGGTTGCTTCGCCTTTTGAATTGGTCAGCGGCGGCAGCGCATGATAGGCACGAAACAGGTAGGAAGAACCGTCAACCAGAATCAGCGGTGGGTTTTTATTCATAGAGACTTTCCAGATAGGTGTAAGCACTTAATGCGGTCTTGAAGGCTGCAAAGTACTGTGAGCGGCGGCTGCTGTCCAGTGAACTGGCCGACAGTTTTTTTTCTATCGCTGTCTGTAACCAGTGGCTGTCATAGTGCAGCAAGGTCAACAGTTCTTCGGTAGTATCACCTTTTTCGGCCTGCACAATCTGTGCTTCTCCCTGTTTGTCCAGCTTTATGGAAAGACGGTTGGTGTCGCCGAACAGGTTGTGTATATCCCCCAGTATTTCCTGATAAGCCCCCACCAGAAAAAACCCCAGCCGGTAGGGCTGGTCATTATTAATAGCATAAGCCGGCAGGGTAGAGGCACAATGACCGCTGTCCACATAGCGTTGAATGCTGCCATCAGAATCACAGGTCAGGTCATGAATAACCGCACGGCGGTCAGGTGTTTTATCCAGCCCCTGCAAAGGCACAATGGGAAACACCTGTGACAGTCCCCAGATATCGGGCAGTGACTGGAACAGGGAAAAGTTACAGTACCAGCGATCGGCTTTCAGCTCATCAATATGATCGGATCTTTTTCCGCTGGTTGCGCTTATCTGCTGGAATCTTTGCTCGGCACGGGCGATGCCTGTCAAATCAATAACACCTTCGGCAAATTGCTGGCGCAGATGTTGTATATCCTGTTCGGCGCTGGAGAAATCATGCTTATCACCACCACCATCGGCTGTTGCCAGGTGCTGCAGGTCGTTTAAGCCGGCGTTGTTTTCGCGGGTCGATGAATCGGTATTTTGTGGCGTTTCATGCTCCAGTACCTCGGATATCAATACCGCATGGTGCGCGCTGATAGCCCTGCCGGTTTCGGTAAAAATGTGCGGCTGTGGCTGCTGATATTGATCACAAACCTGTTGCAGGACAGAAACCATCCTTTCCGCCCATTCTTCCAGGCGATAATTCATGGAGAAATAGGCGTTACTGGAGGCACCTTCGTAGTCCACCGCCAGACCGCCGCCCGTATCAATATGCTCCAGTGGAGCGCCCAGTTGACGCAATTCAACATAATAACGGGCCAGTTCGGTCAGGCCGTTGCTGAAATCATTCAAATCCGATATCTGTGAACCGGCATGGCCATGCAGCATTTTCAGGCAATGCAACTTGCCGGCAGACTTCAGTTGCGCGATAAAAGTCAGCAGCTGCGGTGCGGTGAGGCCGAACTTGGCTTTGTCACCACCACTGTTTTGCCATTTGCCCTGCGCGCTAATGGACAAACGCAGCCGCACTCCCAGCAGTGGTTCACAGCCCAGTTTGGCCGACTCTGCAAGAATCAGCGGCAGTTCAGACAGCTTTTCCACCACAATATACAGTTGTAAACCCAGGTTCAGCCCCATCAGGGCCAGACGAATATATTGCCGGTCCTTGTAGCCGTTGCAAACCACAACGCCATGCTGCCGGCTCATGGCCAGTACCGCGATTAATTCAGACTTGCTGCCGGCCTCCAGGCCCACTTTTACACCGGGGGTTGCCAGTATTTCATGCACCACACTATGCTGCTGATTGACCTTGACGGGATATAAAGGCGTATAACCCGAGCCGCTGTGAAATTTTTGCTGTGCCCGCTGAAAAGCTGCCTGCAGCTTTTGCACACGATGATGCAGAATATCATTGAAGCGAATTAGCAGAGGCAGACTTAAACCTTGCTGGCAGATGCGCTCTACCAGTTCGGATAAATCAACCGCCGTTTGTTCATTTCCCCGGGGTTGTACGCTGAGGTGGCCTTCGGCATTGATGTCAAAATAGCCTTCTCCCCATTGCTCGATAGCGTAGATCGTTTTACTGCTGTCAACCATAAGATAAACCTGTATGCGCCCTGAAGATACGGATTCAGGGCTAATTTACGCACCTCATAGAAATCGGTATTGTGAGCCACATTTCACAGGAGAAATACATGAACAGCAAGCCGCAAGCCTGGTTCAGAGAAATTCATCAGCCCTCCGGCAGCTCATTTGGCCTGCGTTTAAAAAGCAGGCTGCACAGTGAGCAAAGCGCGTATCAGAAAATTGATATTTATGAGACCACTGATTTTGGCCATTTAATGGTCATTGATGACTGCATCATGCTGACCGATCGGGATAATTTTATTTATCACGAAATGATGTCGCATCCCGTAATCTATAGCCATCCCTGTCCCAAACGGCTAGCCATTATCGGAGGTGGAGATTGTGGCACTTTGCGCGAAGTATTAAAGCATAAAGAGATTGAGTCGGTATTTCAGATTGATATTGATGAGCGGGTCACACGCCTGGCCGAGCGTTATTTTCCGCAGCTTTGTGAATCGAATCAGGATGAGCGTGCCGAATTATTGTTTGAAGACGGTATTGTGTGGATGCAGGACGTAGCCCCCGGCAGTCTGGATATTATTATTGTTGACAGCACCGATCCGGTGGGACCGGGTGAGGTATTATTCAGTGAGGCATTTTACCAATCCTGTTTCAGGGCGCTGGCCGATGATGGCCTGCTGGTACAACAAAGTGAATCTCCCTTGTTGCACCAGGATTTAATCAAAGGCATGCGTGAGCGGCTGCAATCTGTCGGCTTCGGCACATTGCAAACGCTGACTTTTCCACAGCCGGTTTATCCCGCTGGCTGGTGGTCGGCAACGCTGGCGGGCAAGCAACCCGGCCTGACCGATTTCAGGCAGGTAGCAGAGGATGACATTGACAGCCTATATTATTCAGCCGAAATACATCGTGCAGCCCGCATCCTGCCGCCTTTTTTGCAGCGATATTTACGAGAATAATTGTACTGTTCCAGGGAAACGTTTAGGCTTCGCCGCAATAGAAATTAAACACATTGAACAGGGAGCAGGAAAATGGCTGAAGAAGTAGCAGTGCCGGAAGTCGCTAAACAGGTTGAGCAGTTGATGGACCCGGATAAGATGATGCAGTTGCTGGATAGCAGCAAGGAAATATTACTGCAGTACGGTCTTAAGATATTGGCAGCTATTGCTGTCTTTATTATTGGTAAAATAATCGCATCCTGGCTGCGCAGACTGGTCACCAAAGTGATGGATAAAGGCGGAGCCGACCCGATCATTATCGGCTTCACCAGCAGTATCGCCTATATCGGCATGATGGCCTTTGTGGTTGTGGCCGCTCTGGGACAACTGGGCATTCAAACCACTTCTTTTATTGCGATTTTAGGTGCAGCCGGTCTGGCTATCGGTCTGGCTTTGCAGGGATCACTGGCTAATTTTGCAGCTGGTTTTCTGATGATTATTTTTCGCCCCTTCAAGGTCGGTGATGTGATCGAAGCGGCCGGTGTTACCGGCAAGGTGGATGTGATTCAAATTTTCACCACCACCCTGAAAACAGGGGACAATAAAACCATCATCATTCCGAATGCCAAACTGGGTGGCGATAACATCGTTAACTATTCGACCCAGGCGACGCGTCGTGTGGATCTGACCGTGGGTGTTTCCTATGATGCCGACCTGAAACAGGTACGTAGCGTTTTACAGGAAATTATCAGCCAGGATGAGCGGGTTCTATCCGATCCCGAGCCACAGGTTTTAGTGGGTGAACTGGCCGATAACAGTGTGAACTTCTTTGTGCGCCTGTGGGTAAAGAGTGCTGACTACTGGAATGTATTTTTTGATACCAATGAAGCGGTGAAACTGCGCATGGATGAGGCCGGTATCGGCATCCCTTATCCACAGCGAGACGTGCATATTTATGAGCATAAAAACGCTTGATCCAATGCTTGCGGAACTCAAGGGCAGGCAGCATAGCTTTGCTGCCTGCCTTGCACATCTTGCCCTCTGGGGGGTAATACTGGTCGCATTGCAGTTAAGCGGCTGCGCCAGCGTCGGCAAAATCGGTAATCAATCCATACCGGAAAATGCCCACCCTGCCACCGGCTATACGCTGGCAAACCACGCCCGCAGCCGTCCCAATGGTGATACGGCCATATTTCTGGCGTTCTCGGGCGGCGGATCACGGGCAGCCGCGCTGGCATATGGTGTATTACAGGAACTGAATGAGACACACTTCCCGAATCATGGCAAACAGATGCGTTTGCTGGATGAGGTGGATCAGATCAGTTCGGTATCCGGCGGTAGTTTTACAGCCGCCTATTACGGCTTGTTCGGTGATCAGATTTTTGATGATTTCAAACAGGTTTTTCTGTACAAGGATGTACAGTCGGAACTGAGTAATCTGGTATTCGGTTTCATGCGCATGGTGCAACGTATGTTTACCGTTGTCAGTCGTACCGAGGTTGCTATTGATTACTACGACAAATACATCTTTCGGGGAAAAACTTTCGCCGATATGCAACATGTGGTGGATCGGCCTTTCATCCTGATTAATGCGACAGACCTGGCGGTCCGTAGCCAGTTTATTTTTTTTCAGCCGCAGTTTGACGTGCTCTGTTCCGATCTTTCCTCATTGAAGGTATCCCGCGCGGTGGCAGCTTCGTCAGCGGTTCCGGTATTGTTTGATCCGGTACTGATGAAAAATTATCATGACTGTTATACAAAAAAACCGGCCTGGTTGAGCGAGACTGAAAAAAGGGCAAAACGTACCGATAATTCACGTCTTATGCAGGCGGCTGATGCCATGAATCGCTATCTTGATAAAGATGCTCCGGCCTATGCGACTCTGGTTGATGGTGGTGTTACCGATAACCTGGGCTTGCGTACGGTATTGCGCACGGTAGGTTTTGCCGGTGAAGCCAAAGATGTCATAAAGCAGCTTTATCCGCATAAGCGTCCCAAGCGTTTCGTGATTATTGTGGTAGATGCTTCTACCAGCGCGGAGACCGATATTGGCAAGAGTAAAAAATCACCTTCCATTGCCGATACCCTGTCGGTGGTGACAGATATTCAGCTACACCTGTATAACACGGAAACCGATGAGTTGCTGAAACGACGGCTGAAAGAATGGGCCGGGCAGGTATCAACCCCCGAGCATCCGGTGGAGTCCTATTTCATAGAAATCAATTCACAAGGTCTGCAAAAGAAAAAACGCAACTTCTTCAATACGGTACCCACCAGCTTTTCACTGAAGAAGGATCAGGCCGACTGGCTGATTGAAACAGCGGCCACCCTGATGCGCGAGAATAAAGAATACCAGCGGCTGCTGCATGATCTGCACGCACAAGCCCGGCCGCTGGATGACCAGGCTGAAATTCCATCCAGCGGGCTGTCCAAGGCTGAATAATGACTTTACTGAACTTGCGTGATGCCAGTCTGGCCTATGGTGCCGAAGCACTGCTGGATAAAGCCAGTCTGACCATCAATGAAGGCGACCGCATTGCTTTGATCGGTCGCAATGGTTGCGGCAAATCAACCCTGCTTTCCGCTATCGGGGATGAAATTTCTCTGGACAGCGGCAGCATTGACCGGCGCACTGATTTGCGCATTGCCAAACTGGTGCAGGATGTGCCGGAAAAAATAGACGGCAGCGTACTGCAGGTGGTGCTGTCCGGCGCGGGGCAGCGGGCACAAGCGGTACAGCATTATCTGCAATTATTGAAGCAGATGGAAACAGACAGCAGTGACGAGTTGATGCATGAACTGGGTAGTGCCCAGCATGATCTGGAAAATGTCAACGGCTGGCAACTGGAAAGAGATGCTGAAAGTGTCATTAGCCGCCTGGGGCTTGAGCGGCTGGCTAATTTTAATGATTTATCCGGTGGTGCCCGCCGGCGTGTCATGCTGGGGCGGGCATTGCTCAGCAGTCCGCAGTTTTTACTGCTGGATGAACCTACCAATCATCTGGACATAGCCTCGGTGCGCTGGCTGGAAAAATTTCTGCTGGATTCCGGCGTCACCCTGATGCTGATTACTCATGACCGGCAGTTTTTGCAGGCCGTTGCCAATCGTATTGTCGAGCTGGATCGTGGACAGTTAAGCGATTGGCCGGGTGATTATAAAAACTATCTCAGACGCAAGGAGGAAAGAGAAAACGCCGAATCTCTGGAACAGGCGCGGCTGGATAAAAAACTGGCTCAGGAAGAGGTCTGGATTCGCCAGGGTATCAAGGCGCGTCGCACACGTAATGAAGGGCGTGTCAGGGCCTTGAAAGCGCTGCGTCAACAACATAAGGATCGCCGCCAGAAAATGGGCCAGGCCGATTTCTCCATTCAGGCAGGGCAGTCCTCAGGGAAAATGGTCGCACAAGTGGAAAACCTGAATTACGCCTGGGGCGACAAGCCTATTGCTAGGGATTTCTCATGGGTTTTACAAAAAGGCGACCGGGTGGGTCTGGTCGGCCCCAATGGTGTGGGTAAAACCACCCTGATTCAATTGCTGCTGGGTGAATTACAGCCGCAAAGCGGGCAGGTGAAACTAGGGACACGTCTACAGCCTATCTGGTTTGACCAGTTACGTTCACAATTAAACCTGCAGGCTACTGTGGCCGAAAATGTGGCTGACGGCAGCGATTTTGTTGAACTGGAAAACAGTAAACGCCACGTCATCAGCTATCTACAGGACTTTTTGTTCAGTGCCAATCGGGCGCGTCAGCCGGTCAGCGCTCTGTCCGGCGGAGAAAAAGCCCGTTTGTTACTGGCCAGACTGTTTGCACGCCCCTCCAATGTGTTGATACTGGATGAACCCACCAACGACCTGGATCTGGAAACCCTGGAGATGCTGGAAGACAGGCTGATGGATTATCAGGGTACCTTGTTGCTGGTAAGCCATGACCGGGCTTTTCTGGATGCCGTGGTCACCGATTGGCTGGTGTTTGAAGGAAATGGGCGTATCAGCACACAAATGGGTGACTGGAAGGATATAGAGCCATTACTGAATATCGCTGTTGATGATAAAAAAACGACTCAAAAAACATCACAAAAGACAGCGGCCAGTATAGCGGCTGCCGTAAAAAAGCCCAAAAAAACCAGCTATAAACAGCAGCTTCTGTTAGAGCAGCTGCCTCTTGATATTGAAAAACTGGAAGCGGAACAGAGCAGCCTGCAAGCGGCCCTGGGTGATGCGGATGTGTATAAAAACCACCCTCAACGAGTCACTGAATACAATCAGCGTCTGCAGCAACTGGAGATTGAATTACAGGATTTATACCAGCAATGGGAGGCGCTGGAAGATTCCTTGTAACGCAAGGTTTTTATCCGTGCCAGGCGGCCAGCCAGCGGCCAATGTCCTGCAGGCAGTCACACAGTAAAGGTTCTGCGTTCTTAACGGCTCGACTGACCGGCATGGGGCCTGAAACAATGCTGCGGGCACTGCTGATACCGGCACTGGCCATTTGCTCTTGCGAGAGTGCTATATTGCCGCTTAGCACAAGCAGTGGAATTTTCTGTGATTTTGCCAGTGCGGCAATGCGCCCGACCAGTTTACCGTTCAGGCTTTGTTCATCCAGTTCACCTTCACCGCTGATGATCAGATCCGGCTTGTTCTTCTCTATATGATGCAACAGGCCGCTGGCCTGTGCGATCAGGTCAAAGCCATTGTGCAGACGGGCATTACAGAAATTCAGCAGGCCAAACGCCAGGCCACCACCGGCACCTGTACCCGCCTGTTGGCTATTATCCTGTTTGCAAAACTGCGCTACCTTTTCGGCATAATGCTGCATACCTTTTTCCAGGCTTTCCAGCATTTTGCTGTCTGCGCCTTTTTGCCCGGCATAAACCTGAGTTGCACCCTGTTCGCCGAGCAGGGGGTTGTTAACATCACAAGCCAGAACAAATTCGCTTTCAGCAACGCCCGCGTGCAGTTGACGGTTGTCTATGGCCTGTATTTTATGCAGGGTTTTGCCATTGGGGTGGAACTCCTGTCCATCCGCATCCAGAAATTTAACTCCCAGCGCATGCAGTGCGCCGCAGCCTCCGTCATTACTGGCAGAGCCGCCAATACCGACAATAATACGGCGGGCTCCCTTATCCAGTGCATCGGCAATAAGTTCGCCGGTGCCGTGGCTGCAGGCTATGGACGGGTTGCGCTTGGATTTAACCACCAGCGGCAGGCCAGAGGCTTGCGCCATTTCAATAACCGCTGTTTCACCATCGGCCATACGCGCATAGTGCGCCCGCAGTCGATTCCCCATTGGGCCGCTGACACGCAACTGGATTTTTTCACCTTCGCTGCCGGCCAATAAAGCATCCAGCGTACCTTCACCGCCATCGGCCATGGGTGTAGCCAGAATACTGGCATCGGGCAGTTGTTGTTGCAGGATTTTTGTACCTGACTCGCAGATGCGGGAAGCACTTAAACTACCTTTGAATGAATCCGGCGCAAGCAGGATGCGAACAGCATTTTTCACAGAAATGAGGACCTGTCGGGAAAAAGTGGAGCCAAAAATAACAGGGCTGGATTAACCTTGTTGGGCGCTTGTTTGGGGGGCTTTCGAGGTTTCACTGAGTGCCTGCAGAACACCTTCGGCACCGGCACGGGCCGCAATGGCGCCGTAGCGTTCACGATAATGACGCACCAGGCTGATGCCTTCTACATTGGCATCGTATATTTTCCACTCAGCAATATTGGATGGGCGATGCAGTTTGAACAGCAAGGGAATATCGCCAGCATTATTCTGTCGTTGTATAGTAACCAGCACGGTCGCATCCAGCACACCGCGTATGCGTTCGCCACCGACCAGAACCGTTTCACCGTTATAGCTGTTGATGGCATCAAAATAGAGCTGTTCCAGTCTGTTGGTGAAGCCTTCAATAAACTGGCTTTTCTGTTCGGCACTGAAAGTTTTCCAGTGTTGCGCCATGATGCGTTGGCTCATTTCGTTGAAATCAAAGCGTTTGGCAATAATGGCTCTCAGTTGCTGGCGGCGTTGCTCGACGCTTAAGCGATTGTCTTGCAGCATATTCAGTACATTGCTGACACCCTGGCGCATGGCTTCGGCCGGCGGAGTAACCTGAGACCAGGCGGCGCTGCTGCACAGCAGCCCCAGCAAGATAAGCAATAAGCGTGAAAATTTGAGCATAAATCAGTTTTCCGTAGAGGTTGATAGTGGCGAGCAGCTTCCAAAAATGACATAAGCTGCTTCTTCAGCGGCTGCGCTGAGTACCATTTTAGCCGAGTATTGAGAAATAGACAGGCTCCAGGCAAGGGCATCTCGTACATCCTGAATACTGTCCGAGTGGCCCTGTATAAACAGTTTGCCTTCAATAATATGGAAGCTGTCAAAGCGACCGGGCGGGCGGGCCTTGTGGCCAACCATCATGGAGGAAACCGTTTTTTTGTTGAAATCAATGCGGAACAGGGCGGGTGCATCAATACTTTCGTTGCTGATGCGGCTGCAGTCCATGTCCAGCAGGCATTCTATGGTGGTAGAAGCAGAGCAGACCAAAGCCTGTTTTCCGTCCAGCGTTGCGGCGGATGCCGGCAGGTAAGCCGCCAGTAACAGAATGCCAAAAAGAAGTGGTTTCATGAGAATGTGTTTTTCAAATCAGGCCGAAGTATACCCGATTTATATCCTGTGCGCTCAGGGGGTTGGTTCGGCGGCCTGTTGGGAGCTGCGCCAGAGTTGATAATTGGGTTCGACCAGATAGCCTTTGTTGACGATGTAGTTCAGTACATTACGCAAGCGAAAAAAATGTACTACTGAATCAACGCGTAAAATTTCTTTGCCCTGCTCATCAAAAAAAACCAGCGTCGGGGTGTAGAAAATATCCAGATCATTTGCCCATTGGCGGGCGTTAGTAGCTTTGCCGGCGGGCGTTAACACCGGTGTATTCGCGTTGCGATCAAGCTGCACACTATCAAACTGGCTGAATAACTGATGGATGGCCGGCTTTTGCAACGGCAGTGAATGCAGTACATCACAGGCATGGCAGTCGCCCTGCTCAAAAAAGACCACCAGGGGCCTTTGTGCCGATCTTTTGCTTCGATCCAGCGCGTAAGGCGGTTTTTGAAAGAAATCTTCTTCATTCAGGTCACCGGCTTCAAACACACTGGCGCCATCACCCAGCTGCAGATAATCGCGGAAGCTTTCTTTTTTATAATGATCATCCGCCACATATTCCAGCGCGGCTCTGAATTGGTAGGGTGGATAGTAGCCGCGCAGGCGCAGGGCTATCCGGCCCTGTGCATCATAAAAAATCAAAGAGGGTGTGAAGTTGGTGTTTTCACGAATGGCATATTCGCGTTCGCTGAGTTGCTTGCCCTGCAGGTCGGTGACTTCATCAATACCCCAGATATCGATGGGTGTAATATCGAAATGACGGCGGGTGTATTCGACAATATCCGGCATGGTGAAATTAACATCCATCAGCATTTTGCAGTAGGCGCAACGTTGCTGGCCGAAATACACAATCAGGCCTTTTTTGTGGGCCTGTAACGCTGTCTGCATGTCTTCCGGTAAATCATAAAAACTTTGATTAAACCAGTCGGGATATTTTACCAGTCCGTCTGACGGCAAAGGCTGATCATCAAAAACAGGGAAATCCGGATCAATCGTCTGCGCATAAGCCGCTACGGAAAAAGCCGCCAGCAGCCACAGTATGAGTAATCTTTTGATGATCATGCGGTTGTTTGTACACGCTTACAGAAAAGATTTCCAGTCTATGGAGTGATCGCCGAATACCAGAAAGTGAGGATTCAGCAAAGAATCTTTGGTGTTGTATTGCAGTTGTTGCAGATCGGTTTGTGTCAGCCGTCCTCCCGCTTCTTCCACAATGCACTGTGCCGCACCGGTATCCCATTCGGAAGTGGGGCCCAGGCGAACGTAAAGATCGGCCACGCCTTCCGCTACCAGACAGGATTTCAATGAGCTGCCCATAGGCAGTAATTCATGCTCACCGACCTTTTTCAGAAAAGCCAGCAGGCTTTCACCGGCATGGGAACGGCTGCCGGCAATTCGCATAGGGGTTTTGGCCTTTTCGGTCACGTGAATAGCGACCGGATCATGTCCGCCGGTTTGTTTGAAGGCACCGTTACCGCGACTGGCATAGTACATCCAGTTCTTGACCGGCGCGTAGATGACCCCCAGCACTGATTGATGATGGTCGATCAGTGCGATATTGACCGTGAATTCACCGTTACGTTTCACGAATTCACGCGTGCCATCCAGCGGGTCGATCAGCCAGTAACGTTGCCATTGCTGGCGCTCACTGAAAGGGATGCTGGCCGATTCTTCCGATAATACCGGGATGTCCGGGGTTAATTCGGCCAAGGTGTCGCAGATGATGTGGTGAGCGGCCATGTCGGCCTCGGTCAATGGTGAGTGATCCGACTTTTCGCTCACCGAAAAATCAGTGTCGTAAACTTTCATAATGGCATCGCCGGCTTTGCGGGCCAATGCGGTCAGGCTTTGCATATCAATCATGGTTTCATCATCCTTTCGATAAGTAGTGTCCGGCAGAAAACTCGCTATTTTCGAGGGGCTATGACCCCGCCCGCCGTCGAATTCAGTCAATTGCCTGCATTTTTGGCCA